>CAZNNK010000122.1:0-10878 GCA_964574085.1 uncultured Coleofasciculus sp. | reverse complement strand
CCAACACAATTAAACACCTAAATTTTTCTGGTGCATACATAGACGCCAAGTACGTTGAGAATGTGGAAAATTATCGCATCGAAAATCGTACTATTGTCGTTAATCCAGAAGAATCAGATGCTTATCTGAATGAAACGAATGCCAGTATTATTCCTGCCTTCTCTTCGACAATCCTCAAAGATGCCACGATTAAAAAAGCAAAATCATTACTTTTGCTGGACGTGATAGAAACAAAAAACATCGGCAAGATTGTCTTTGAGTCAGGGTGGGATTTGTTAGGCAACTTCCCCGGCGTGGACTTTCCTAAAGATGTACCCCTCTGGAAATCTCCCCAAGACGAAGCCGGATTAATTGAAGTCGATCCCTATTTTATGGCAAGGCAATCAAGTCAGCCGAGTCACCCAGAACCATTCTCGCTCAAAGTTAATCTCTGGTATGCGCCATCCCATACCGATTGTGCCATCCATAATCAACATGATTTTCTGGAGATTCACACCCAAGTCTTTGGACAGGGACGCATGCAGAAATTCAAAGTAAAACAGTTTGAGAGTCTCTATGAAGACCTGATTATGACCGAGGGATACACCCAGATTGTGCCATTTTGTCAGGTTCACGAAAACCAGCAATATACCTACCCTTGGCATCAGTATTATTCCGATACCGATTGCATCTGGATGGCGATCGAATATCACCCAAAAAAAATTAAGTCTCACGAAACAGAGTAGTCAAGCCATGTCTAATGAAATTTTCCCCAGTCATCGTGTTTACAAATTCCTTAAGGTTGAGGAATATTTTGGTCGCTACAAAGAATGGGACAAACTGGATTCCGTTATCAGTCATTCCTTGAATAAGTCTAAAAAGACGTTGAGTCTTAAATTTAAGAAAGGTGATGGCAGCGATTGCCTGATGTTGGTTCAGGTGATTCAGAATGATACCTTGCGGGTGCGCTTTAACCCAACCAAATCAAAGGAGGAAGACTACAGTAGTTTTACTCACTTGGTTGAAAACCGCGACTTCGATCAGACAGATGAGGAGTTAAGTAAAAACCTGATCTTCGATATCGATTACCAAGAAGAAAATGGTCAGCTTATCTTAATCACGAAGTCTGATTCTAATCCCATCGTGATGAAAGTCGTTGTCACTCTGAATCCATTCGGAATCAAAGTGTTCAACACCTCTACATCCAATGCCAACTATGCCGAAATTCCCGTTTGGCAAACTGCAGAACCTGGCATTTACTATACTCCCAATGGCACAGAGGATTATGCCATCATCCAAGCGGTCAAGAGTCCAGCCGATGCCAAGTATATTGGCTTTGGCGAACAAGGGGGAACCAAACTCAGCAAAAATACCGACCAGTTGAATTATTTCAACTTCGATAATATGCGCTATCGACAGGTCTATAATCGAGGACCTTTAGATAATCGCGAACCGCTTTACCACTCTGAGCCGTTCTTTTACGAGTTTAATGGAATTCCGGGGAGTAAAAATGTTAATGCCGTTCTCCTGGATAACCCCAGTCAAGTGTTTATTGATATCAACTATAGCAACTCCAGTCGCTATATGTTGGGTACTCGGTTTAACGACCTTGACTATTACCTGTTTGTGGCAGAAGATCCCAAGGACATTCTAGATAGCTTTACTGCCATTGTTGGTCGTCCTGGGTTGAAACCGCGTTATGCTCTAGGATATCACCAAGGGTGCTATGGATACGAACACCGCAGTGATTTGGAATGGGTGGTTAGCAAATATCGGGATCATCACATTCCCCTTGATGGGCTGGCGGTGGATGTTGATGTGCAAGATAACTACCGCACTTTTACCATCAATACAACCAATTTTCCTGATCCCCAGGGAATGTTTAGTTATTTGCGATCGCAGGGTGTTAAGTGTAGCACCAATATCACTCCTGTGATCAGTAAACAAGATCAGGGCAACCCCGGTTACTACAGCACCTACAGCGAAGGACGACAAAACGGCTACTTTGTTCTCGATAAACGGTACGATGCCGACAATCCCGACAGCAAATACTACCAAATTTACGGTGGCGGTAACGAATACAGTCCCAATAATGGCTGGGTTGAAGGATTCAATAGCGGCGAACCTTACATTGGTGAAGTGTACTACGGCGTCGATGCGGCTGGGAACCAATTGGGAACTCCGGGTCATTACGCCGATTTAGCCCGCCCCGAAGTCCGTGAATGGTGGGGTCAGCAGTATACTTACCTATTCAATATGGGGCTAGAATTTGTCTGGCAGGATATGACCACCCCAGCAATCCGAGATTCCCGTGGGGATATGAAGGGTTTCCCCTTCAAGCTGTATGTGAACAGCGATTTCCAAGGCACAGTGGAATCACTCCCCGCCCTGAAAGTGTGGAACTCGTACTCCTACAATCTGCACCGCGCTACCTACGAAGGACTGAATAAACTACCTGGACGGGAGAACACGCGCAATTTTATCATCGGACGCGGCAGTTATGTGGGGTCTCACCGATATGCGGGCTTGTGGACAGGGGATAACTCCTCGGACTGGGATTTCTTCCAGATGAATATTTCTCAAGTCTTGTCTCTAGGGATGCACGCCCTAGCCATCACCGGACAAGACATCGGCGGCTTTGAAGAGTCAGAATATGATCAGGGCAAGTGGGCGAATCCAGAACTGATGATCCGTTGGACGGGTGCAGGCGCTTTCTTACCCTGGTTCCGTAACCATTATGTCCGCAAAGGGCGCAAATACTTCCAAGAACCCTTCCAGTATGTGGAGTGGTTTTATCAATGGAACAATGGTGTTATCCCAGAACCTCGATCTTTATACGAGATGGTGCTGCCGATTTGTCGCCATTATATTCAACTGCGCTATCGGCTGATGCAGTTGTTCTATGATGCTTTGTTTGAGAACACCGTGGATGGTTTGCCTATATGCCGTCCCTTGTTCCTTAATGATCCTCAAGACCTATCTCTCTACAACGATAAGGCGCAATTCCTGAACAATGAATTCTTTGTTCGTAAGGATTTGCTGATTGCTCCGGTGTTACACCCGCAATCTGAAAACAACAACAACGGAAAGCGGGATGTCTATCTACCTCAAGGGAGTGATTGGTATGGTTTTGTGAACAACAGTATGCCTCTGGGTGCGGCGACAGAAGGGGGAACAACGGTACGCGATTTTGATGCCAATATCAATCTCAATGATAATCACATTCACTTTATCGTTCCCATGTACGTCCGGGCGGGGGCAATTATTCCTACTATTGAGTTAGAACAATATGTGGGACAATTGAACGCAGAAGGGAAGCCCAATCCAATTACCCTGAATGTCTATCCAGGGGCGCAAGGGGAATACACGATGTATTTGGATGATGGGGTGAGCCGTTCGTCTGCCCCGAAAGCAGAAGTTGACGACGAGAATGCCAACGACGAATATCGCGAAACCAAGATTACTCACCACTACACCAGCCACAAGACACGGGAGATTAACGTCGAGCGTATCCATGACGGCTATACGCCCAAGTACGAGCAGTATTTCTTTGTGGCAATCTTGCATGATCCAGGAGAGGCAAAGGGCAATTCTGGTCCGTTGAAAGGTGTTAAGATTGACGGACAACAGGTGCATGCGATCGCAGGTGATAGCCCTGAGCAACCAGCGGAGAGTCTCAATGCTTCTGCTAACAATGCCTGGTATTACAACAAGAGCATCAATATCAGTTTTATTAAGGTGTTTGATAATGCCTCGTCGATTACCATCAATTTAGACTATGTGTAATACCTAATTCTATTAGGGAATTACAAATCAATCCGGGTGATGTAGAGATTTTGTCGTAGATATCTCTACATCGCAACTATTCAGCGTACAGTACTGCGAAGGGTTTGTATGATGACCAAGAATGACACAACAACAGTATGGGACGAGCATATTCAAGCCTGGGACGCCGATGATCTAGATGCCATTATGGTTCACTATACAGAAGACTCCGTAATGATTGTTAACAATACAGTCTATAAGGGGACTGAAGCCATACGCAAGGTTTTTGACCATCTGTTTAAGTTATTTAACAATGGCACAAACAAGATTGATCCGGCTGTAATTGCAGGAGAAATCATCTATATCACTTGGCACTTTCAGCCTGAAGCAGAACAAGGGAAGGAATACTATGGAACGGATACATTTGTGGTTCAAAATGGTTTGATTAAATACCAAACGATTGCATCTCTACTCTATGAAAAATACCCAGTAGCGTCTTGATGGAAAGGGAAGCCTGTCAGGGAAAGCATATAATAAGCAGTCGGACTTTCATTAAAGTTAACGGTTGAGGTTAGGCAACAGGCAACAGTACAGTAAGGGTTTGAGGCTTGTTAGCATTTCTTAGTACAGTGTGCAGAATTTCTATCTAGATACTGGCTTGACACAGCTAAAATTGTGGAATAGATTTCACCATTGAATCGGGCGCAAGTCTTTGCGCCCCTACAGTTTCTGGGTATGGGGTTAATCTATCAAATTAGGTGTGCCACGTCAGTACTTATCCCAGCTAACCGACAATGTTAACATGCACCCTAAGCAGAACATCCTCTCCTCAACTTGCGATCGCTAACTGAGGTTGAATGGTACGCTCCTCGTATTCTGGTGGGCAATGCCCACCCTACAGTATAGCTCGGCGGAACCATTAACAATCAACAATGAACCATTAACAATCGACAAATGACCAATGACGATCCCCACCTACTTATTGGAGAAAACCATGCAAGTTCAACTCAGGCAAATCATCCTTCCCCCCGGTCAACAACTGCTGATGACCGATGTCAGTTGGCAAATGTATGAACAACTGCTAGAGGAATTTGGTGAAAAACGGGGTTCGCGGATTAACTACAGTCAAGGACTCTTGGAAATTATGGTACCTTTACCCGAACATGAAGATGATAAAGTAATGATTGCTGATTTTGTCAAGGTACTCCTAGAAGAACTCGATATAGAATTTAGAAGTTTGGGTTCAACAACCTTTAAAAGTGAAACCATGCAACAAGGGATAGAAGCGGATGATTGCTTCTATATTGAAAACGAAGCCGCAGTTCGCGGGAAAACACGCATCGATTTAACCGTAGATCCGCCACCAGATTTAGCCCTGGAAATTGATCTCACCTCCCGCACTCGCTTGAATAACTATGCCGCGTTAGGGGTAGGGGAATTGTGGCGGTTTAACGGGACAAGATTAGAAATTAAAGTGCTACAACACGGTGAATATATCCGGGCGAGTGAAAGTCCTCATTTCCCCGGATTTTCATTGGGTAAAGTACTTACAAACTATCTCGAACGGAGTAAAATTGAGGGGCGAAATAAAACCATGAAAGTCTTTCGTGCTTGGGTGAGACAGCAGATCGAAAACTGAATTGAGTAGGTTGGCGTAAATAAACCAAACTCAAACTTTTACATAAGACATATAGTGTTTTTTCTCAAATAAAAACACTATATATCTGGCTTTTCAAGGCAGTAGCGAGCAAGATGCTCGCACGACAAAGATTTCGTCATTATTGACATTAAGGTTTAAATGCCGAACAGCTTATCTATCTGACCAACTTTCCTCAATCTTCTTCAAAACACTATCCACATCTTCTCCGCCTACATAATCCACAATACCTGTCCAAAATGTACCCGTTCCCACGGCTCCTGGCATCATATCTGAACCATCAAAACGCACAACTTTTGCATTCGATAAAATCTCAGCTTGCCGTTTTGTCACCTCATCCGGATACGCCTCTAAACTCACCTGTTGATGCGGAGAGAGATAACCACCAAAACCTGCCAAGATTTCATGAGGCTTTGATGTGGCTAAATATTCCATTAACTTTCGCGCCTCTGGAGTATCGTTAAACATGGCAACGATTTCACCAGAGACTAACACAGGAGCATCAATGTCTTGATTCATTGTGGGAAATGGAAAAACATCAACATCCTTGCCCATCACCACATTATCGGGGAAAAACGATGTAATAAAGCTCCCCTGATGATGCATATAGCAACTGGGTGGTTGTTCAAAAAGACCTTTTGGTGAGTCTCCAAAGGGTGTACTCAGCACCCCTGTTGTACCCCCAACCACATATTTGGGATTCAGCACAATAGTGCCAAATTTTTCAAAAGCTGCTTCAACGGTGGGATGATTGAAGGGAATTTCATGATTAATCCACTGATCATAAACCTCTGCACCAGCCTGATGCAGCATGATATCTTCTACCCAGTCTGTCCCCACCCAACCTGTAGCACTACCATTTTCCATACCGATACACCAAGGGACACCCCCATCGGCGACAATCTGGTCAGATAATGCAATCATTTCATCCCATGTTTTTGGGATTTCGTAACCCTTGGCGGTAAAGGCGGCTGGGTTATACCAAACTAAGCTTTTGACAAATGCCCGATACCAAATACCATAGATTTGGTCATCAACGCTGGCTAGATTCAACCAATCCTGAGCATAAGCATCAGATAGTTGTGTCATATCCATAAACGAATCAATCGCCACTAGCTTTCCTTCGCGGGCAAAATCAGCCATCAAACCGGGTTGGGGAAACATGGCAATATCCGGTGCATTCCCTGAATCAACCCGCACGGGTAATAGAGTAGCGAACTCAGCTGTGCCTTCGTAAACAACCTTAATTCCTGTTTCTTCGGTAAAAGGTGCTAGGGCTTTTTTGAATTCCTCCTCACCCTTCCCTGTACCAACTCCCATGATGGTCACAGTATCGCTTTGCTCAGACTGATTTTGAGCCGGACTACAAGCGGCTAAAAGTATTGGTAAGCTCAATAGTAAAGTCAGTGTTTGACCAACTTTCGCTCTTAACATTTTTAGTTTCTACCCAATGGGAATAAAGTTAATCCATTGATGCACCCCACTGGTTTATTTTTAACAATTACTATTCGTCTTGATGCTGCAAAAATCAACATCAATATCTGGTGTCATAGCTTTTCCAAGATAACCTTGATTTTGGCGATCGGCAATAGCTGATGACTTATAGCGAAAGGCAGAGGGTTCCAGGGCAGAAGGCTCCAAGGAAAAAGATTGACTGGTCAAGGTTTGGCGCATTTTGCTGTGTCCTAATCGCTCATGTAGACTGCTATATAAATTTTTAATCATGAATTATTAATTCCCTGTTCCCCGTTCCCCGTTTCCCATGCCCTGACAAATGACTCTAAGGAGATAGGCGTTGTATCATCCAGTTGCCCTTTTCTGTGCGTTGATAGAGCAGCCGATCATGTAACCGACTTGGACGCCCCTGCCAAAACTCAATGGTGACAGGAATTAAGCGGAATCCTCCCCAGTGAGGTGGGCGTGGTATGGTTTTATTCTCATACTCTTGTTTGAGGTGTTGTAATCGTTGCTCAAGTACCTCGCGACTATCAATCACCTGACTTTGCTCAGATGCCCAAGCCCCCAGTTGAGAAGCTTGGGGACGGCTGTGAAAATAAGCGTCCGATTCCTCAGCCGACACCTGTTCAATCTGTCCCTCAATCCGCACTTGTCGTTCTAGCTGAGTCCACCAAAACACGATCGCGCCCCAAGGATTTGCCAGTAACTGTTGTCCCTTGCGACTTTTGTAGTTGGTATAGAAGACAAACCCCCGCTCATCGTAGTCTTTCAGCAGTACCATCCGCGCCGATGGTAAACCATCGCCTGTGGCTGTCGCCAGAGTCATCGCATTGGGTTCTGGCAACTTCGCGGCTACCGCTTGGTCAAACCATAAGGTAAATTGCTCAAATGGATTGGGATGAGCATCTGTTTTATTTAACCCCTGTAGGCTATACTCTTGCCGCAAATCGGCGATGCTTTTACTCATTTTCTCAATTTTTGCTCCAGACAAAAGGTTTTAGCATCTCTTGCTAAAATTATCAAGACACTGTAAACTAAAGGACTGACCTAATGCGACAACTGAATTTTCTGCTCATATTTGCTGTGTGTTTAGCGTTGGTTTTATTTAGCTTGCAAAACACTCAGCCTGTGTCAATTCAAATTATTGAAGGTATTGATGTTGAGGCTCCTCTAGCGCTAGAACTGATTATAGCCATGGGACTCGGTTCCGTGTTGGCATGGCTTTTTAGCGTCTGGGCGCAGCTACAGCGACAGCTAGAGTCTTGGAAAGCTGCTCGTCAGATCCGGGCGAAAGAGGAACGCATCGAAGAATTAGAGCAAGACATGGAACGCTACAAGGCAGAAGTCGAAGAACACCAGTTACCCGCACTATCGGCATCTGAAGCGGTCACTGAAGGTACCATTGTTGAACAAGGGTGAATCGATTTGGGGGAAATGTGAGACTGTTGACTGAAAACTCTATCGTCTCTCCATTTTTCCCATCTCCCTTGTGTCTATCTGAAGATTGCTGATGAGACAAACACCTGCTACCGAAGCAATCGCCCTATTAATTGACCTCGCTCAACGGGGAGAAATCGATCCCTGGGATGTTCAGGTGATTGAAGTGATCGATCGCTATCTCAGTAGCCTCCCTTGGGGGAATGATGCCCAAATCAATCCCCGTGATACCGATTTGTCCCAATCCGGACAAGCGTTTTTATGGGCGTCAATGCTTGTCTTACTCAAAGCCGACACGCTACAACGCTTAGAGGAACCCGAAGAACCCGAATTCAGCGATATCGAAGCGGAAATCGAACCCACGAGTGAACCGCGCTTACCCTTACATTTAGAACGCCATATCCGTCGTCGCACGGCTGCACCCCCGCCCAAAAAACGCCCCGTCACCCTAAACGAGTTGATCGAGCAATTGCAGCAAATGGCAGATCAACTCGAAGCCACCCCTACACCCATCCGCTCAACCCGCCGCCAATCTCTATCACGAGGACAAGCGGCACAAGCTATCACCCAGCTAGCTCACGATGAAAATCTCACCGACATTGCTAAACGCTTAGAACAGTTTATTTTTGGACATTGGCATGAAATCGCTGCCGGAAAAGATTGGCTGAATCTAGAGCAATTGCTAGAGTGGTGGACGGTATCACCAACAGTATCGACGAATGACAATCGCCCAAGGGCTGTTGATACCAATACCAATCAACCCCTAGTCAGCGATCGAGTCGGTGTGTTTTGGGCGCTGCTCCTGTTATCGGCTCAGTCAAAGGTGGAATTATCTCAAGAGGAGTTCTACCAAGACTTAAAAATCCGGACGCTGGGGTAAATCAATCAGGGGTGTTATCTGGGATTCCGATTGGCAGCTTAATCGGCTGTCCAACACTTGACAGAATGCACCAATACCAGTCGAACGAACCGCATCTTGCCGTTTTGCCTCATGGCTTCGGTCAAGATCAGATACTTATTAAGACGGTATGTAGCCTCCTACGTACTTACCCAGGTCAGTGGTGCATAGTGATTGATTAGGTATCGGTAGTCACTCAAACTTTTGTGAATCTACCCCTTTGTCACCTGATCTCTGTCATTTTTCCCGGTATATAGGATGAGTCTTGACAACGGTTCGACGTCCTTAAGGGCAACCACTGAGCATCAGACTCAATTGACCAACTTGAACATTTGTGGCATAGCTTGAGGAAGATAATTTTATGAAAGCCATGATTCTGGCAGCCGGTAAGGGGACTCGGGTTCGCCCCATTACCTACACCATTCCCAAACCATTGATTCCCATTCTGCAAAAACCTGTAATGGAGTTTTTATTAGAACTTCTCAGGCAGCATGGTTTTGACCAAGTTGTGGTTAACGTCTCTCACTTAGCTCATGAAATTGAAGGCTACTTCCGGGACGGTCAACGATTTGGTGTCGAAATTACCTATTCATTTGAAGGGCGAATTATTGATGGTCAACTGGTAGGAGAAGCTTTGGGTTCTGCGGGTGGCATGCGTAAGATCCAAGACTTTTATCCCTTTTTTGACGACACCTTTGTTGTCCTTTGCGGGGATGCTCTAATTGATCTGGATCTGTCTGCTGCTGTCAAGTGGCATAAAGAAAAAGGCTCTGTGGCTACGATTGTGACCAAACCTGTGCCGCGAGAGCGAGTCTCTAGCTATGGTGTGGTGGTGACTGACGAAAGCGGTCGGATTAAAACGTTCCAGGAAAAACCTTCGGTAGAAGAAGCTCTCAGCACCAATATCAATACGGGCATTTATATTTTTGAACCCGAAGTCTTAGATTACATTCCATCTGGTCAGGAATATGACATCGGCGGCGATTTATTTCCCCAATTAGTGGAAATGGATGCGCCCTTTTATGCTGTATCGATGGATTTCCAGTGGGTGGATATTGGCAAAGTTCCCGACTATTGGCATGCGGTTCGGGGTGTGTTGACGGGAGACATTAAAAATGTCTCGATTCCCGGTAAGCAAGTGGCTCCCGGTGTTTACACCGGATTAAACGTGGCGGTCAATTGGGACAAAGTGGATATCACAGGACCGGTTTACATTGGTGGCATGACCCATATTGAAGATGGTGCAAAAATTATTGGTCCGTCGATGATTGGTCCCAATTGCTGGATCTGTAAGGGCGCAACGGTTGATAACAGCGTGATCTTTGAATATTCCCGCTTGGGTGCAGGCGTTCGCTTGGTCGATAAGCTGGTCTTTGGACGCTACTGCGTTGATAAGACGGGTGCAACAATTGACGTGCAAGCGGCTGCCCTCGATTGGCTGATTACGGATACCCGCCAGACACCTCCATCCCAAGATCCCGAAGAAAAGCAAGCGATTGATGAAATTCTTCTGGGTCAAAATGGTTAGTCCATAACCTCTGAGTTGCTCACCCAACCATCCATGTTGCTGGTTGGGTGGGCAATTCCACCGTATTTAGGGTCGGCTGAATTAGTATTGTGGTGGGGTTAGGAAGCTGGGGAAGCTGGGGAAGCTGGGGAAGCTGGGGAAGCTGGGGAAGCTGGG
>CAZNNK010000121.1:0-10892 GCA_964574085.1 uncultured Coleofasciculus sp. | reverse complement strand
AGACTTATCCCATGTTCAAGCCTATATGGGGAAAGAGGCGGCGGCGGCATCTCAGCAGTTGGGGGCGGCGGCTTATACCTCTGGAAATCGGATTGCCTTTGCTAAGACTCCGAGTGTCGGATTGGCAGCCCATGAAGCAGCGCATGTCATGCAGCAACAATCTGGGAAAGTGCAACTGAAGGATGATTTGGGACAGGTGGGGGATAAATATGAACAGCACGCCGATGCGGTAGCGGATGCCGTGGTAGCGGGGAAATCGGCTGAACCTTTATTAGGAGAGTATATAGGAGACACTGCGATCGCGCCGTCGATGCCTTCGGTAATGGCACAAGCCGAAAATAGACCGCGACAACCGAGTGCGATCGGGCAAGATGTTTGGGCATCCGCAGAGGTCAAATTGATTGATGAGAGAAATTTTGGCAGTGCTTTGGCGGGAAGAGGCGGAAACTTAGGCAGCGAGGGAACCTATTACATCAATCCCAGAATCTCTGCCACATTGGGCGCAACCCAAGGTAAATTCCAAGGAACACCACGATTATTTCTCGGTGACAAAACCGTTGGTAGCCACGTTCGGTTAATGGTTTCCAGTGCCAAAACAGAACCAAAAGATTTCGGGGGAGGACATGAAGGATACAAGTTTAGTGCCACCTACATCTTAAAGAATGCTAAAACCTGGGAAACACCTAACATGAATTTCAACTTTGGCGTTCATAATCGTCGGCAACTCGAGGGAAGTCTCGGTGCTTCTGGAAGCTTGCCAATTAAAAAACTGCTTCCTGTAGAAGCAAATGCCAATATTGGCACCAATTTCAGCAGTGAACAGGATTTTAAGGCAAATATTGAAGAGTTTTCTTTAGGCGGAACCAACAGCTACTATGCCCACACTCATGAGATTTCTCTCTATATAAGTTCTGCGGGGAATGCAGGTGGTAATCCCATTGAATCCGGAGGTGATGGCAATCATACTCCAGATGGCGTTTATGTCTCTCAAAAAGTTAAGAGTAAAGACGTCGATCCTGATGATGGTAGTCATAGCTATGTTACTAAACATGAAAATGAGCGAGTGAATATGCCTTTGCAACAATGAGAAAATAAGCCGAAAATGAAACCTCGAACAAGAATAGACCTTGTAATAATAGTAGCTGCCATAACAATGGCAAGTTGTTCAGGAGACAGCATCCCCTTTCTCGGACAATCGCGCCCCCAGCCAATCCCTCCGCCGGAACCGATTAATTGTCCAGAAATACCAACGGTTGAAGAAATACCAAATACTCCTGTTTCTGGTCAAGTTTATGGGCGCAAGTTTTCCTTAGACAAGTCAGATATTTCTCTTCTTTATTTACGGATACAACAGGGTAATCTTGATCCGCAGGCAATCACAGTGCGATTTAGTTTTGACATCCCAGTTGGATCTTCATATTTTGACCCAGTTGAATCTTCATCTCCTGTAGAACCGATAGAATACTACACCTCCAAGGCGGAAGGAACAACTTATGCTTACGGAGGAAGATATGGCACAGAACGTGAAAGTATCTGGGATTACCGTGTTGCCGCGACGGAGTATGTAAAGAATCTGCAAGATAATTCAGATGGCGATCATTATATATTGTGGTCTTACAGTACTTCGCTTGACTATCCAGATTACCGGGTATTTTTGCAGATTGGTCAGCGACAGGGAGATTACCTTCCGGGCAAACTCTATTTGTGCATACCGGAAGCTGCAACTGAGATTCAAGGAACGTTTAACGCTAAACTATCACCCCCTAACGGAACTTTTGTCGATGACTAATACCAAGTTGCAGTCTAACGTAGAATTTGGTGAACCACAGAGTCACTACAGAACACAGAGAATAAGAGAATAAGAGAATAAGAGAATAAGAGAGTTATACGTGTGAAGGCAACTTAGTATGAATTTAATTTCAAATTCCTAATTAATCATTTTAGACGTAAGCCGAAAATGAAGTCTCAAACCAGAATAAATGTTGTAGTCATGTTAGCGACTATAACAATGGCGAGTTGTTCAGGAGACAGCATTCCCTTTCTCGGACAATCTCGCCCCCAGCTAATCCCTCCACCGGAACCGATTAATTGTCCAGAAATACCAACAGTAGAGGAAATACCAAATACTCCTGTCTCTGGTCAAGTTTATGGGCGCAGGTTTTCCTTAGACAAGTCAGACATCTCATTTCCAAAACTACGGATACAGCATGGAAATCTTGATCCGCAGGCAATCACAGTGTTATTTATCTTTGACATACTCATTGGTGCTTCATCTCCTGTAGAACCGATAGAGTATTACACCTCCAAGGCGGAAGGGACAACCTATGCTTTTAGAGCAGCGACTAAATGAATCAGAGCGATGGAACGATCTTGATCAATAATGAAAAGAATAATTAACGGATTAGCAGAAATGCTCTCTCCAATTGTGGGTTTACCAGTTTTAATTTTTCACATCTGGCAATCAACCTCACGTAGTAGGGGGGAATACCAATCCAGAAACCGCGCCTCATTAAATCAATATCAGGAAGTACTCGATTGGGTCAAAACTCAGAATCTACTTCTAGATACTGCTTGTGAACTTCCATTGCCTCAGAACCTAGTCCACATTACCCAACGAGGTTCAGTTTTTGTGCTGCATACGGCTGACGATCGCTACTGCATTCTGATGAAAACTTGGATTTTTTCAGGCAGAGAAAACTTTCGGGGTACATTCTATTGCGATGAACCCTTGTCTGAGAACGATTTTCGCAATTACCCCTATGAAAATAAAAACTGCATTAGAATTGAGGGCAAATATAATTGTATCGATAAGAACGGCAAGGAAGACTACGGTCCTAACTTTAAAGAACTGTACGTAAGCCAAAACCACAACGACCAACTCTTTGAAGTTTACTATACCTTGAATTAATAATGGGACTTTTGACTTTTTACTTCCAAGGTAGCGGTACTAGCGACCAAACATAAGAGAATATTCCAGAGAAACTGCCACCCGAAAACCAATTAATCCGTCCGCTCTGCCGCTGTCTGATTCATGTTTATCCCGGTATGCCGAACGGCAACCTTTAGGATGGAGATTCCAGGCTCCACCTCGCAGCACCCGATACCGAGTATCTCCCCCTAATTCCCAAACCGTTCCATCTGATGGTGCGCCTTCGTAGTTTTCATGCCAAGGGTCAGCACACCACTCCCAAACATTCCCGTGTAGATCATATAACCCAAAAGCATTGGCAAACACAAATCTGTTAACGCGGGTTATCTGTTGAGGGCACTTCCCCTTTGAACCCAAAGCATAAGTTCTGTTAGCGTTATAATTCGCCAGTAAAGGAGTAATGGTCTGACCAAAGTGGAACGGTGTCGTTGTCCCAGCTCGACAAGCATATTCCCACTCCGCCTCACTCAGCAACCGATAGTTGCGTTCCGTTTTCTGGGTCAGTCGCGCACAGAACTCCACAGCCTCATACCACGAGACACCAACCACAGGTAAGTCAGCATCGTCGAGGTAGGAACGCCGCCACGGTTCGGGAAATAAGGCATGGTTGACTTGAGGTAAGGCAGCTACAGCCTGCCACTGAGCCTGAGTCACCGGAAAAATTCCGATGTAAAAGGGAGCAATGTTGACTAAGTGTTGCGGTCCCTCAAAGGGATAGCGACCTTCTTCTGTTTCTGGCGAACCCATTGAGAACCGACCACCGGGAATGTAGGTCAATGCTAACGATACGCCTTCACCGAGTTTCTCGACAAATATCCTTGCCGATTGAACTTGGCGAGCGATTTCCTGACCCTGTGCATCCACAGAGGTGACTTTGACTCTGTATTGTCGCTCTGAGAGCGCCTGCGTGATTTCTGGCTCTGTTCGTTGCCGTAGTAGCAAGTAGGCGGCGACCTGTACGTCCCAGAATTCGTCATTTAATGCTCCGATCGCTAAATCTATACCTTCAGCTTTATAGTTTAAGGCTTCTTGTAGGGCTTGAATTCTTTCCAGAACTCTAGAACTGGCGAAGCGACGTTTGACACCTTCAAGTCCTCCCATCACTGCATCCCCTATCGGGACTGAAGCGTTATCCCCCAATACGGCATCGTCATCTTTTGGCTGACTGAATTGATCAGTTATTTTATCGTTACACATAACGAATAACCAAGAACAAATCCTTTACCATTGACCCGCCAACGCCGCCCGACAGCGTTCGCAAATGGTGGGATGTTCGGCTATTTTGCCCACAAACGGGGAATAGTTCCAGCAACGATCGCACTTTTCCCCCTCTGCTTTGACAACCCCTACCCAGACGTGTTCGGATTGACTTCGATAGTCAGTATTTTCAAGCGCATCCGGGGAATCTAATACCTCAACTTGAGAGGCTAAAAATAGATAGCGCAACTCATCCACCCCGTTACTGAGAACCGTAAACCGTTCCCCTAGAATTCTGGGTTGGGGTTGTGCTGGCGGTGGGGGTGCGGCTTCAGGTTCAGTCGTCGCGGGTTCCGGTTGGGGAGAACCTTCACCCAATACCTCAGTTTTTAGCGATCGCGCTTTTTCTGCTAATTCTTGCCGATTGGGGGCGCGGAGTAAATAGCGATTGATAAACCAAGCACTGTAGCCAACCCCCACTAATTGCAGCATATCAGCCAATAAGGGGAGATGTGCGATCGAAGCTAATACGGTTGCGGTTACTTTTAAGGTAATCGGTACGGCGACAATCACTCCCACCGTTAACCATACGCGCTGATTTTCGCTGAACACTTGGCGTAGTGTCGTTAAGACAGTGTACAGAATTTGATTAACATTCCACTCTTTTGCTTCTGTCTGTAAGGACACTATTTCTGAAGCTAATGCTGCTTCTGGTTCCTTCAGCATCAGTTCCGGTTTCGGCGTGTGCAACCACAGGCGCGGAATCCCACTGGGGTTTAATTTCCGCAACTGTTGGCGTAATTGCGTATCGGGGACATGAAGCAAGACTTTTGCTTCTAGAGAAGAACCTATCATCTTCTCTGCCCTAGCTTGTTCTAACACCTTATTCACCTCGGTGCGAATCGCCCGTAACCTTGTCCATTTCTCCACCAATTCTGGCTTTTTCCAGGTTTCGTCTAACTGCACCCATCCCGACTCAAACACCGACTTATCGGGAGTGGGATAAGGTAGATATTGCCAGATATCTTCTGCTGTATGGCATAATACAGGCGCAATGGATCGAGCTAAATTTTCCAGTGCGATCGCTAATACCGTCTGACAACTGCGGCGTCGTACCGAATCCGGATGACTGATATACAGACGATCTTTCGCCACATCCAAATAAAAGTTGGACAAATCCACCACACAGAAATTCTGTACTGTTTGGAAGAAACGGAAAAACTGATAACTGTCAAACGCTTCCGTCACCTCACCAAACACCTCCGTCATCCGGTGCAGCATATAGCGGTCTAATTCCGGTAACTGTTCATACGCCACCGCATTTTTAGCCGGGTCAAAATCATGCAGATTTCCCAATAAAAATCGCGCTGTATTGCGAATCTTGCGATAAATATCGGAAAGCTGCTTCAGTATCCCTTGACCAATGGGAACATCGACTGAGTAGTCCACCGACGACACCCATAGCCGCAGCATATCCGCCCCATACGGCGGTTCCTGTTTATGATTTTTCCCGCCTTCAATAATCGTCGCGGGGTCTACCACATTCCCCACAGATTTGCTCATTTTACGTCCTTGTTCATCCAGAACAAAGCCATGGGTTAATACTGATTTATAGGGCGCACAACCATTTGTCGCCACACTGGTGAGGATACTGGATTGGAACCACCCCCGATGTTGGTCTGACCCTTCCAGGTACATATCGACAGGGTAGGATAATTCCTCACGTTCTTGCACAACTCCCGCCCAAGAGGAACCGGAGTCAAACCAGACATCCATCGTATCGGTACCTTTGCGATACGTGCGACCATTATTGCGGTAGGATTCGGGTAATAATTCAGTTACAGGCAATTCCCACCACGCATCTGACCCTTTTTCGGCAATAATCCCTTGGACGTGGGCGATGGTTTCTTCTGTCAACAGAGGTTCATTGGTTTCCTCGTCATAAAACACCGGAATCGGTACCCCCCAACTCCGTTGGCGGGAGATACACCAATCCGAACGTTCCGACACCATTGCGGTAATCCGGTTTTCTCCTTGGGAAGGAATCCAATCAACGGATTGAATTGCTTTCATTACTTCTTCCCGGAAACCATCCACCGACGCAAACCATTGTTCCGTCGCCCGGAAAATTGTTGGTTCTTTAGTGCGCCAATCGTAGGGATATTTATGGACGTAGTTTTCTTCTTTCAGGAACGAACCCGCCTCTTTCAGGGCGTCAATCACTGCTGGATTGGCATTCCGCAGCACATTTAACCCCGCAAAGGGTCCCGCTTCGGTGGTAAAGTCTCCATTTCCATCTACAGGAGAGATAATCGGTAAATTGTAGCGCTGACCGACGATATAATCTTCTTGACCATGACCGGGGGCGGTATGAACTAATCCGGTTCCCGATTCTGTGGTGATATAATCGCCACCAATTACAATCGGACTCTCTCGGTCAAACAGGGGATGACGATAGGTACACTGGTCTAATTCCTGTCCTTTTAGCGTGGTTTTGACGGTTAGGTCTTTATCCAGGGTTTGAGACAGGCGTTCGACTAATTCCGCCGCCACGATTAAGTATTTAAATCCTTCAGCTTCCGTGTCTGAGTCGGTGGAGTCTGATTCTGGGGAGTCCTCGTCTGGCGTTGGCGCAAATCCTTTTGCCTTTGTCTTACTGGGTTTCGAGGATTTCTCCGCCTCCTGACTGGCTGATTTCCCTGATACTTCCACCACCGCGTAGGTGAGTTCAGGATTCACCGCCACGGCTAAGTTACCGGGAATTGTCCAAGGGGTAGTTGTCCAAATTGCCACACCCAAATCTACTAAATAGGGTTTTAGCTTCGCTTCCACCGAGTCGGAGGCTTTGGTGAGGGGAAACGCGGCATAAAGACTGCGAGACGTATGTCCTTCCGGATATTCTAACTCCGCTTCTGCCAAGGCAGTTTGAGAACTGGGACTCCAATGAACGGGCTTCATTCCCCGATAGATATAGCCTTTTAGCACCATTTGACCGAATACGCCAATTTGGGCGGCTTCGTATTCGGGGGTTAAGGTCAGGTAAGGGTTATCCCAGTCTCCCCATACACCATACCGTTGAAACCCTTGGCGCTGCTGATCAACCGTTTTCAGGGCAAATTTTCGGGCTTTGCGCCGCAGCTTTATCGGGGTTAGGGCTTGGCGTTCTTCTGAGTCCATGGCTTGCAGGACTTTCAGTTCAATCGGTAAGCCATGGCAATCCCAGCCAGGAATGTAGCGAACTTTATGCCCTTGTAGCAGCTTATATTTATTGATGATATCTTTAAGAATTTTATTTAGGGCGTGTCCCATATGCAGCGCCCCATTCGCGTAGGGGGGACCATCATGCAGGATGAAACTATCACCGGGATTCGTTTGTGACAGTCGCTGATAAATTTGTTGGTCTTGCCAAAATTGTTGGAGTTCCGGTTCCCGTTTGACCGCGTTTGCCCGCATACTAAATTCAGTTTGGGGCAGATTTACGGTGTCTTTGTAGGATTTAGCGTCTGTCACAGTTCGACCTATGGGTTAAGGGTTGTACGTAGGGGGGAGTCGGGATTTGTCCCGATGATCCCTGTTTACAATAAGATATTTGATCTATCCCTACATTATGGTGAGAATTTGCCCTGGTTTCAACTTAACTGGGAGGATTTTCCGAACCTGGGGATACTTCGCCAGAAGATGGGCGGGATTTGGGGTCTCCCTCACCTATTGGTTCCGCTGGGGGCGATAATGGCGATTCTGGGGCAATGTCTTCGGCTGGGATTTGCGGGGACTCTGAGGATTCAGGTTCAGCCGATTGGTTCGCCGCGTCTACCTGTTCCGGTTCCGGCGGATTCGGGTGCATGAGTTGTTCGGAGTCGTCGGGTTGAGTCACCTCTGTGGTTGATTCCGCTGGGGTTTCTGGGGGTTGGGTGTCCTGATTTTGGGGGAGTTCCGGTTCCGGTGGCGGTGTTTCTTCCCCTAAGGTAGTGTCAACGGTTTGGGTTTCCTCTGGGGTGTCGTCGGTTAGGCTGTTCTCAGCTTTGGCTGTTTCTTCTCTATCCTGACTCGGCGTTGGGGACTCCTGGAGTGAGGTATCTGGCTGACTGGATGCAGGAATTTCTGGTTCAGGTGAGGGCGGAATATCCGCTGATGCTGTTTGCGGTTTCTTCGTTTTAGCGGGTTTGGATTTCCCTTTACCCAAGAGATTTTTGAAAAAGCCACTAATTCCCTGGCGTTGTTTGGGTTGTTTCGGGGTTGGTTTTGCGGGTTGTGTCTGTTCTTCTGCGGGTGTATCAGCTACAGGTGTCTCGGTTAACGTTTGTTCTTCTACAGGAGTCTCGGCTACAGGTGTCTCAGTTAACGGTTGTGCTTCTGTCGGCGTCTCGGCTACAGGTGTCTCGGTTAACGTTTGTTCTTCTACAGGAGTCTCGGCTGGAGACTCGTCTGGGACAAATTCCCCTATCGCTTCTGGCGGCGTTGTTTTCTCTACCCGTTCAGTTGGCATTGTTTCCACGGTTTCTGTGGCTTCAGTCGGTTCGGTGATATCCGCCATTACGGGTTCTGCTGCGGTTTCCTCCGTTACCTCTGTGGGAGACGCGACGGGAACATCGGGTTCTTCCGATGGCGGTTGCACTTCCTCGGTTATCTCTGTAACTGTTCCAGAGAAGGGTTCGCTAATTTCCGTTTTGGCTGGGGCGATTTCCGTCTCTGGCGCGACGGGTTCTGTCATAGGTTCCGGTTCAGTCACGACGGGGGTTGGCGCAATGGGTTTTCTACGGAACACCCGGGCGACGGGTTGAACAACTAGACTTTTTGCCAGTTGGAACATCCCAGAACTAGCTATTTTTTCCTGAACTTGGGGCGAAATTTCGGTTTGGGCTTCAGGTAAAGCCAACTGTCGCCGCAGCATCAGGGTTTGCCAGCCTAACCACCCCAGTAGAGATACACTGGCGAGTTGACTCAGGAGTACCGCCCCGGTAATCCGCCCTGCACATACCCACAAGACGAGGGCGTAGAAAAATCCGACACCACTCCAGAGGAAGTCGCTTTTGCGGTGGACTTCGGGAAAAAAGAATGCTGCCATGTAATAGGCAAAGCTACCAAGACCGATAACCAACGCGAGGACGTATGGCAACATGAGGCGGATACTCCTTGAATCAGACGTTCATCATTGTAGAGGGTATAGGGTTAGAGGAACCCTTAACTCTATCCTTATTATTTTCAGCAGGTTGAGTGCGATCGCGCCAAGTCCATTGTAACGAGATGTTACAAGCTCCCGTTTATTCACCACCTTGTCGGGGTATCATCCTTGCGCCCGATTCCAATCCCATCGCTGACGACAAACGTTACCCTAGTGCAAGAAGGCAGAAGGCAGAAGGCAGAAGGCAGGAGGCAGAAGGGAAGAGCGCTTGTACATTAAACTGTTAAGCTGTTCGGCATTTAAACCATAATGTCAAGAATTGCTCTTATCCTTGTAGTGCGTTAAGCGAAGCCATGCCGCAGGCTTTGCATCTTGCTCGCTACCCATTCCCAATTTAAATGCGTGACAGCTTACACTCTTTTCAACTGGATAGTTATTTCCGCCACGCTGCACTAAGGTGAATGGTATGCTGGTGGGTTTCGACTTCGCTCAACCCACCCTACTATCTATCGACATTTTCCGGTTAACAATCTTTGCCCATCCTACATGGCTGTTTGGGCTAAAATAAGTGTTCAAAGGGATGTTGTTCAAGGAAAGACTCTATGGCTAATTATAACGAGGTACTCCGTCTATCTGGAAGCCTCACTCTTGATGAGAAAATGCAATTAATTGAAGCATTGTCAAGGTTGATTCGCCAACAAATTAACTTATCTCAGGAAACGCCCTCATCAGTCGTAGATATTGATGTTGAGTCTGATCCATTAATAGGGTTATTTGATGGTACAGAAAAAACAAGAGGAAATTTTGGGAAATGGCGGGGATTTTTGCCCAAGCGTGTGGATGCTGTAGAATTTCAGAATTCACTCAGACAAGAATGGAATGAATAATAGTTATCTTTTGGATACAAACATTCTAATTTATTACTTCAACGATGAGCCAGCAGTGCAGCCTATATTTGAAGAGATCCAAGTCGGTGATGCCATAGGATTCTATTGTCCGATTAGTTGGGTTGAGTTGCTATGCTACCCGAATTTAACTGAGGCTGAGGCGAATTTGATGCGAGAGTTTTTACGAACACTTCGATGTGTTTTATTGACTGAAGCTGTTTTAGACGGTGCTGCGGAAATCCGGCGTAATTATCGTGTTAGGTTAGCAGATGCTTTGATTGCTGCTTGTGCTTTGACCCAGGATTGTACATTAGTGACTCGAAATGTGGACGACTTTCGCCGTATTGATGGATTGAGTATCTTGAACCCATTTGAGCGATCGCGCTAGTTTGTAGTAGGCACTTTAGTGCCTTATAATGTCCGATGTGTCGGTATCGAAATGACGTTTTTTTAACGCAGAGGACGCAGAGGAAAACGCAGAGGTACGCAGAGGATTTGGCGGTATTGAGGGAAATTTGTAGAGGTTTAGAGAAGTAAACGGAAATGATATAATAGGTCATTTGTCTGTTCAATTGTTTGTCATTGGTGCTGATGCAGACGCTTGACGAAGGCGCGGATGATTCGCCATAGGATTAGGGTGGTAAATGCAAGTAGGGCAAAGGGAAATGCGATTAATCCCGCGATGAAGCATAAGACTAGATGCAGTTTACCCCGTTGAGCAAATTTAATTGTTGATTTGAGCCACTGGGGATAAGGC
>CAZNNK010000120.1:0-10946 GCA_964574085.1 uncultured Coleofasciculus sp. | reverse complement strand
GATGAGGGAGATGGGGGAGATGGGGGAGATGGGGGAGATGAGGGAGATGAGGGAGAGAATTTACAAAAGATGAATGACGAATGACGAATTACAAATGACGAATTACAAATGACAAATGACGATCCTCGCCATTAAGTTTAATTTTTTCCCATCTCATCCAATAACTGCTCCCTGTTGCTTGAGTTCTCGCTTCATTGGCGCAGAAAGCCCAGAATTATTTCCAAATCGAGTCCCCTTAACCTTCACATCCGTGAGATTTGCATTAAACAGGTTTGCTCCAATAAGATTAGCATGGCTGAGATTTGCCCCAGTTAAATTAACGTGACGTAGCAACGCTTTCCTCATATCACTTCTACTGAGGTTACTATTGCTCAAATTGGTGCGAGTTAAGTTCGTTTTCTGAAGATTGGCATGGCGCAAACTGGCATAACTCAGATCAGCCCGATCTAAGTTAGCAGCACCTAAATTAGCATAGTGGAGCTGAGTCCAATTGAATTGAGCGCCTGTAAGATTGGCATCCCGGAGATCAACACCCTTCAGATTGGCTTTACTGAGATCCGCATTGCTCAGATTAGCATGGCGCAGGTTAGCATTCATTAGATTCGCGGAATCCAAGCTAGCATTACTTAAGTCAGCCCCACTCAAATCGGCTTGCTGGAGATTAGCACGGCGCAGTTTAGCGCCTTTTAATATGGCACAGCATAGATTAGCTTGTCGCAGATCAGCACACCGTAAATTTGCTTGGCTGAGACTTGCACCGCTCAAATTAGCATCTTGAAGCATCGCACCGCTTAACTCCGTGCGATCCAGCATCGCGCCACTTAAGTTAGTCTGACTGAGTTTGGCAAGACTCAAGTCGGCTTTGCTCAAATCAGCCCCCGCCAAATCAGCCTTCCGTAAATCGGCTGCCCTCAGATCCATATAACGGATATCTGTTCCTCTTAATTCAGCACTCCGCAGATCCGTGCCTTTGAATTGGGAAAAAACGCGATAGTCATCCAGATCCATCACGTAAACATCTGGCTCATCGTCATTATCACTAAGTTTAACCAGGTTATATTGAGTGTCTTCGGTACAAATAGCAAAAACAATCTTGAAAACTTCCAAGAAATTAATCAGCCACTGACAGTCTTTTTCAGTAGAGTCTTCGTAATAGCGAATTAATTGGGCAATACAAACATCTAGATAGGTCTGGGCATATTTACACAGTAAAATGATTTTGAGGAGAATCACGACTAGGGTTAAAGGGTTGCCACGATTCGTTAACAAAATAAATAGAGTCGAAGGTTCTCGACCATCTTCAGTGGTCAGTACCTCAATCATCCGCCGACATGTGCGTAGGAGCAAGTCAGCACTAATTGGTTTTACATGATGATTTTGATAAAGATCATCTAATCTAGAAAATAAATATTGATCAATAATTTCTGAATAAACGGGAGTGTTAATTAAAAACAAAAAATATTTTTTTAAATCCTGTTTAAAGTCTTGGTAAGTCGTATTTTCAACCTGTTGATTTAAATGTTCAGCATAACTCTGGCAATTCACCAATAGTTGCCGAGAGCTTATCTTTTTAATCAGTTGGATGACGTGAGAACCTAGACGAGTTGGATTCGTAACTTTTTGTTCGGGGTTAAAATTAGGAGAATCATATCGAGCCGTATACATGGCTAGATCGAACTTAAATTTTTTCCTCAGTCGTCTAGACAGATTTTTAGCCGTTTCTCGCTGTTCAATGGGATTGCGAGAGTCAAGATATTGAGGAACTAATAAATAAGATGTATACCGATGACTCCAGTGCTGTTGTTCGGCTTCAGCTTCAGCCGTATAGGGAGCCGAAAATAATTTCAGTTCTTGATAATCGTGGCTATCCACAAAATTAGCAACATACCCTTTTAGCCGAGTCATGGCTGGGGAGAGAGTTGTCTGCTTCAGCGGAGGCTCACCAACTAAGTGAATCAGGTTTTGAATAAAATCATAACTGCGTTTTGAAGACCAATTATTAATTAAAATATAACAAGACCGTTTTAAAGTATTTCTGAATTCTTGGTCATTCTTGCTGGCAATAATTGTATCCAGTGCCGTTTTGACATGAGGATCACTCGGTTCTTTGCCTAATAGAAATAGTTGGCGAAATTCTTGTAATACAGTTTCTGGGGTATTGTGATGAACAATTTTGATCAGAAATTGATAAATAATCTCTTGAGCCTGCTGAATATTGAAGTCAGACCCAGAAATGTCCTCACCTGATAAATTTAATTGTTCGCCTTCTGGCAAGATGCGCCCCATCATGATCCAAAAAAATGTTGACAATAATCTAGCGAAGTTGTGCCGACGGGAGAAGAGTAACTGCGATCGCATACGTCAGCTAACCCTTGCTAAGGCAAGTCTACCCTTTATCATACCTCAGTTTAGTTCCCTGGGAAGTCACCCAAAAGCGGCTATCCCTTTCCCCGTCTTAGCTGGAGTCGTCGGGATAGTCGTTTGGCATCGTCTTTACCGTTGACGGTTCAGATCAGATTCTTCGCTGCGCTCAAAATGACAGGTTAAAACGTAACTGGGGATCAAATCTTATCGCCCCGATGAAAACTTTTGCTTGGGCCACTGATAGTTCGTTCTCGACTTCAGGGGTTCAGATTGACGACGGCTGCCTAGATTTCCCAGAGCAGCATTTCCTTTGACCTTACTACTTTGTAACAATTGGTGAGCCATTAACACCATTAATGCTTCAAACACCGATGTTTTTTCATTCGGATTTAAGGTGACAATGGGCGGTCGGTTCTTATCATTCATAAAGCCGAGAGCAAAGGCAACATGCTCTTGTCCCAAAGCGCCCGGTAAATCCATACAGGTTAAACCGATTATCATCGGAATTTGCACGCGGCTGTTCATAAACGAGAGAATTTCGCGAGCATCGTTAAAAGAGCTAGAACGATTAGCTGCCACCAGTAAAATATAGGCATGGGCGCGACGAATCAACAAATCCCACATAAAATCAAAGCGCGATTGACCGGGAGTCCCATAAACTTGTAACTCCATATCCCGACCTAAAATGCGCGTCCCGAAATCGAAAGCAACCGTTGTGCGTTTTTTCATTAACGATGTGTTATCAGTTGCTTTGCGTTCTGTGTCAATGACTGTCGTTTGACTAAAAGTTCGTACAAACGTTGATTTTCCAGCACCCACTGTTCCGGTTACGACAATACGCATTGTTTCCATTAGAGTTTTCTCCGCAGTATTTCACCTAAATTTATGAATGTCAGAGTCCTTCGGCGAGTAATCTCTTTACAGTTGATCCCTGTCAAATTGTCTAAAATTACCCGAAGTTGCACTACACCCGAAATTAATTCGCTAACGTTTCGTGTTATCTCGCCACTTAGATAGAACTGGCTCCAGCGGCAATGAGTCGCTTAAATAGACGTTCAGTCCAGCCTGTTTCTTGAAGTACGGCGGCTGAACTAACTTCAATGTAGGCTTGCTCAATGAAGGCTAAATCAATCATGCAAATTCGACTGAGGGCTTCTTGCAGTTCAGTCGGTTTGTCATTGGCTTGGAGTCGTTCGTCTATCTCTCGGATTACCGTTGCCATCGCCGGAACAACATGTTGAGGTCCGATGCCAATTCGTACATGTACTAAGCCAATCCGCCAACGACGTTCAGCATAGTCATTTCCCCAGTCATCCATGCCTGTAAACATTTCGTAAAACCACTGAACAAAGGTTTCCCGGAGCCGATGGATGCGATCGGGTGTGGTATTTAAAATTGCATTCATTTCTGGATCACTGCCCAAGTAGGCGTAGAACTGTTCGGCTACCTCGGGTGCAATTTCTTTTCCCCAATCAGCATGGGATTTCAAGAGGGATTTATCGGTTTCAGTGAAACGAATCCGAGATTCCATCTTTTGCAAAAATTCATAAGCGTTCAGGGTCATATTTTTCTCTGGTCTAGATTTTAAGAGAAAGCCTCAAAATAGAGTCTTCTCTAGTTTTAGCAATTTTCCTAGAGTATTGTCTGCTTGTTTTATGATAAAAGTATGAATATTTGCAGTTAGACGAAGACGGAAGCCAAAGGGCAGACGGTTTATGATTGGCACATAAGTCCCTGGACAGAAATTCTGTCCGCTGTACTAAGAAATGTTAAATAGTCGGACAAAAGAAAACAGCACGTCCACGCTTGTTTTGTAAACAAGCCTCAAACCCTTACTGTTCCCTGTTCCTTCCTGTTCCCTCATCTCGACCGTTAACGTCCATTGTGCTTCCCTACTTAGATGGTTCACCCCCTTAGCAGAACGATAGACACAATTAAACTAATCACGAGAATAAATGCGCTCCCCCAGTAGAGAATCAGACGCTGAGACTGAGGCGTTTGAGCGGGAGAATAGGTTTCAACGCTTTGTCCTTGCATCGACTTTAACCATTCAGCGACTCGTTGAAACTTGGGTAAGTTTGGGTGAAGCTTGGTCAGCGACTCTTGCCATAATCGAATAGCTGGTATTGGCTGATTATCGCGAGCATAGAAAATGCCCATATTGGCTAATGTCTGACCTTCTCGGTTGCGATCGCCTAATGCCTTGAAAATGGATAGACTCTGCTGATAGCAATCGATCGCGTTTTGGTTCTGCTGTTGCTGAAAGTACACATTCCCCAGATTATTCAACGTCTTCGCCATTCCAGGGCGATTGTTCAACTCCTTAAAAATACCCAGACTCTGCTGATAACATTGATTTGCCTTCTCCCATTGACTCGCTAAGGAATACACATTCCCCAAGTTAATCAGCGTCTGCGCCTCTTTCGCCCGATCGCCTAATTCTCGGCTGGCTGCCAAAGCCAATCCATGAGTGCGTTCCCAGTCTTTCCAATACCCATAGGTATTAAAGAAGTTGACCAAATTCTGAGCTAGGGACACCACCACATCCCATACCTCCGCTTGATGCGCCCACTCCACCGACGCCAGTATATTAGGTCGCTCAATTTCAAACCAGTATAGAGCCATCAACAGCGAATGACGCTCGGTAGACCATTGATCTTTATCTTTATCCTTATCCTTATCCTTATCCTTAATCAAGGATTGGACAAACTGGCGACGAGTTTCTGGATTAATGGCTAAATCCACAATTAGAGCCTTTTCCAAATACCAGCAACTCAGCCGCAATCGAGCCGCTTGTCGGACATCAGCCGCTTCCTCTTGTGCTAGCTGTCCCCGGACAAACAGGCGCACCACATCATGGAAACGGTAGCGCCCTGGTGTCACTGGCGTGACCAGCTGCCATGCCACTAAGGTATCAAAAGATTGCTGGGCAATTATCGGCTCAACCTCTAACAACCTGGGTGCAACATCAGCCGTAAAATTGACACCGACTAAAAGTCCCAGTAAGCGGAACAAACGCGCCGAGGGTTCATCCAGTGACTGATAACTCAGCACCAGGCTGGGGCGCACCGACAAATCACTCAGCTGCATTTTTGCCAGTCGCTGTTTTTCATGCTTCAGCTTGCTCGCATAATCCGCCAGTTTCCAGTCGGGGAATTGGCGCAAAAACCCGCCTGTAATCCTTAGCGCCAACGGCAGATAATTGCACTGAGCCATAATCTGTTGAGTAGCGTCTGGTTCAGCCGCGATCGCATCTGCACCAATGAGATTTTCCAACAGCGATCGCGCCTCAGGTTCGCTCATCACTGGTAACTTAACAATCGTCGCGTCCTCCAACCCCTTAATCTGGCGGTGAGTTGTCATTAACACGGCACAAGTGGAACATTGGGGTAGCAAAGGACGAATCTGAAACTCATCCCGGGCGTTGTCCAGGATAATTAATACTCGTTTCCCGGCAATCACGGAATGATACAGTTGAGACCGTTCACTCAAACTTTGAGGCATTGACCGATCCTCCACACCCCAAATCCGCAGAAACCCCGCGAGTACGTCTAAGGGGTCGAGAGGTTGTCCTTCACTGCCACGCAGGTTGACATACAGTTGAGCATCGGGAAACTCAGATTGTAACTGATAAGCTGCTTGCACCGCTAAAACCGATTTGCCCACACCCGCGACACCCGTGACGATTGCGATCGGTGTCTGGAATTCTTGACCAGATGTTGCCCGTCTTAGCACACTGGTGATACATTCGAGTTCCTCCTGGCGACCCGTAAAATCAGCCAGTTGCAGCGGTAACTGATAGATCGAAGCAGGCTGAATCAAACTTTCTTGATAAATCTGCTTGGCGTGACTGGGTTCAACTGTCACCGCATCTTGCACTAGACCATGAAAGTGTAGTTCATACCTTGATTTATTTTCACTCATGAATTGCTCCAATGGTTTATCGCTAAACATCATGACCACTCTGGCTTGATTAACCCTAATATAAGCTGCGTATGGGGTTAATAGTACGGGGAATACAGACAGACACGGTCTGTTTGAATGAACCGTATTTTACGCTGACAAAAACATAGACAATCCCTTTAATCTATCCTGACTCAATTTTTTGCAAACCGCCAGACATAAGCGTTACATCACTCAAACTGGCTTAAATCATAGCTTCAAAAAATAAATTTAGCTTACGTCAGTCTCCCGCAGGATAAGAGACTTAAGCTTCATTATGACTTTAAGTACAGAGGTTCTATTCATCGGATCAACCGTCATCACAATTGGGGGTTTTTCTTTATCCAGATAATCTAAAGCATCGATAATTTCTGCTATAGACCTGGCATTTGGACAATCGGTATGAGTTAGACCAACGATCATGGGGAGTTGTACGCGCTGATGCATATAGACGAGAATCTCACGAGCCGATGGAAGATCATCCAGACGGTGGGCTGCCACTAACAGAATATAACCCTCAGCTCTTTTAATTAATAAATCCCACATGAAATCAAAGCGAGATTGACCAGGAGTACCATAGATATGCATTTCCATTTCCGGACTGAGGATCAGACGGCTAAAGTCAAAGGCAACAGTTGTTTGTGGTTTCAATAAGGATGTGGAATCAGTTGATAAACGTTCGGTTTCTATCAAGTTATTCTCACTAGCGGTTTTCACAAAAGTAGATTTACCCGAACTAACAGGTCCAGCGACAACGGCTCGTAAAGTTTTCATGGATTTTGCCTTACACTAGATTAGCGCATTTTATGCAGTTAATTGATTATTTACAGCGACTTTTTTTTGAGTCGAATAGATAATTTAAATCTACAGTTAATAGACCGAATAAAATTAATTTAGATTGACTCAATAATTATTTAAATTACATAGTCAAAAAATTAGTTTTTAATTAACCTGGATTTCGTTTAACTATTTGGCTGCTGTAGGGGCGACCCGCTGAGATTAATAAACACCTGAAGTTCACTCCATTTACTCAGATCGCCCGCTGCTGAGGTGGACAAGTCTTAAGATTTTGCCAAAGTGAGTTCGTACAGTAAAGCCGCTGCAGCCCCTCCTAATAAGGGACCCACCCAATACACCCAAACATTACCAAGTCCTCCGCCTAATAAAGCTGGTCCTAAATGTCGTGCTGGGTTCATCGCCCCCCCACTGATAGGACCTCCGGCGAGAATATCTAGAGCCACAGTTAAGCCAATAAATAACCCCCCAACTTGGGGAGCGCGAGGATCAATGGCGGTACCGAAGATAACAAACACTAAGAAAAACGTCAGAAAAAACTCCATCGCCACTCCAGCAATTGGACTAATTCCTGATCCCAACGCTGGCGTCCCCATACTGACGGCACTGAGAACCTGAGTGGGAATACTCAGTTTAATCAGACTAGCGGCAAAAATTGCACCTAAACACTGGAAAAGAACATATCCACCCGCATTTTTGGGATCAATTTTACCGGTTAGCAATGCTCCAAATGTCACGGCGGGATTCAGATGTCCACCACTGATGGCGGCTGTGGCGCTAACCATAACCGCAATGGTTAATCCATGGGCTAGAGCGATACCCGTTAGTCCGGCGCCTCCTTCGGTAATATGGTTTGCCGCGATCGCGCCGACTCCAATAAAGATTAAGGCAAACGTACCAATAAATTCGGCAATGAACGCTTTCCATTTCATCGCTGTAACTTCTCCTACAGTACATCGTTTGAGTTGGCTGATTGATAAACGTTAGGTTAATTTGATGCTGCCAACGAGTCCAGTCCTAGATGTTTTTTGATTGATGTCCCTGTACTGGAGATGCAATACCTTGATTTACACTAAGTCAGTCAACGTTTAACTCAGGTTAAAACCCATCACTTCTGAAAATAGTTGTGCTGATTTACCTAGAGAATTGTTGTAATTTTAATCCAACCCCACTGATTAATTGAGTTAAGCAACTAACCCATGCTACATCTTAGCTTCAGATTTGGGTGATAAAAATTACAACTTTTTCCCTAGATGAGTCTATTTATCAATAGACTAAATGACTACCTCATCGCCACTTTCAAGTCATCAACGACACGCTGAATCTCTAACTGTAAGACACCCTGTTTGGCATCTTTTCCGGCGAGGACGATTAAAACAGCATCTCGACCACAATTGGTCAAAATGCTAAACCCTTCGCCACTGGCAACGCTGATTTGATCCATGCCACCCTTAGCAAGTTCAGATCCAACCTTCTCTCCTAAGGACAGCATCGTAGCTGACATGGCAGATACTCGCACATCATCAACACCACCGGGTAAACTCGATGCAAGTGGCAAACCATCTGGAGTAACCACGGCAGCTCCCTCAACATCAGAGACTTTCGAGACAAAATTATGCAAAATGCGGGTCATTTTGTCAGAATCAATCGGCATTTTTTTGCTCCTAATACATTTTAAGGGATTCAGATTCAGTTACTTGGTAGTCTAAGACTTATGAAACAAACGTTATTTGTTCCTTCCAATTCATCTTTCTGTCGAAGTAAGATAATATCCGGTTTTTTTATATAAAGTTTTATTGAAGATGTCCAGATTATATGGGAAATTATTGAATTCATGACCGTCCTGTATTTGGTAACTTTAATTACCAAATATACGTAGTTAATCTTTGCTATGCTGTCATGCCTTTAAGTTGAATATAGGTAGTGAGCAAGATGCTCAATGTAGTGAGCTACAACAAGAATTTCGCAATTCTTGGCATTAAGGTTTAAATGCTGAACAGCTTAAAACACTATTTTTGAAGCCCAAACTCCTTATTCGCAAAGATTGCAGGTCAAAAAATAAATGCATAACCCATTCAGTGACCTAGAAGAGATCAAGTCTTTGGTCAATGAGGGGGTCGCTTATATTTACCAATTTGCACTAGCTAGAAAATTTTATGACTTGAGAAATTGAGACTTATACGAAGTACCTGGACATAAAGTCGGTCGCTGTACTCAGAAATATTAACACCCCTCAAATCCTTACTCTGGGAGCATCCCAATTTGGCACGTTGGCTCTTTGAAGGGGAATATAGCAAAAGGCAGAGGGCAGAGGGCAGAAGGCAGAAGGGAAAAGATTGACTGGTCAAGATTTCAGCATTTCGCTTTGTCCTAAGCGCCTTGGCGACTGCTATACAACCCTGGCAATTGCGTTACTTTAGGTAATGCTTTGTCCGAAACGGGATACTCCCCTTACTGTTCCCTTTTCCATCCTAATCTCAACCGTTAACTTGAATAAAAGTCCGACTACTTATAGGTCTCTAACAAGCTGTATAGTATCTCAAGCCTAAGGCGATAGCTGGATAATTGCCAACCCAGTTAAGTATTTGTTTTTTAGTTAAAACCAGAAAAAGTTTTTATTTATCATTGATAAGTAGTCGGGCAAAAGAAAATGGCACTGTGTTAAGTTTTGATGTCTAGACGGTCAAAAAACTTGCCATGCACGCCTAAGCTGTTCGGCATTTAGATTGGGATACCTCAATCGCTCAAAGGCAACAGGCAACAGGCAACAGGGAATACACAATTTAAATGCGTTTTAGCTTAAAAGCAGCATCTCCCCCATCTCCCCCATCTTCCCCATCTCACCACTTATTCAGCAGCCCCTACTTACCAACCCATGAAAAAACCCGGTTTTAACCGGGCCACACTACCTTTTGATGAAAAACTTACTCCGTATATTCAGCTATGTTGACAAATTTTTGAACGCCAAGTTGAGTACTACTTTGTAGGTTCACAATCACAGGTGAGTGGGCAAGCTGCAAAAATTGACTTATGCAGAATATTTTGCTCACCGTGTAACCAGCTCAACCAACGCACTTCCTTGGGGTTGACGCCCTTAAAGGTTAAGACAGCAGCGCCGAATAAAATGCCCAAAACATTCGCGCCAATCAAACCAACGGCGACGAGCAAAACGGCACTAATCGGCAAAAGCGATTGTAAGGAAATCGCCATAATTGCTCCAAGCGCCACCATTAAGACAATCAGCGGAAACCCTGCCACTAAGAGACTTACGGTTAGGGTAAATGTCCAAATTAAGAAGCCTGTGACCTTTTCGTTGAGTGAATAAGTCTTGGTTAAGTTTTCACGGGTTGTCATTTCCATGGACGTTCCTCCTATCGGGGATAAAAAACGGTCTTTATGTAACAAACCTTTAATCAATTTCTGTAATGTAAGAAATTACGAAGGTAAAACCTAGTATAGTGAACTTCTCCGGAGAAATGAGCTTTTTTTCAAAAAAATTTACAATCAGGGAAGACCATTTATGGATCACTTAGAGGATCAGACCAGCAATTAAGGGTAAGCCTGGAATCGGGTTCATCTCTATCTATATAACGAAGTCACTGAGCTTCTAGCCTCTAAACCCTTTAACGCTATGCCTTTGACGCTTCCACAATTTGAATATAACCAATCCTCTAGATAGAGTTTGTTAACATTTCTTATAGTTTTGTGCCATGCTTCTCATAATTCTGGGGTAACGTCTAATAGAAGTAGGGTGGGCAATGCCCACCCCATCTGTCAGCTTGATGTGTCAATCAATTACGACAGAACCATCCGCAATTCACCCAGGGTGCGCTTGATGTCCAGCA
>CAZNNK010000119.1:0-10957 GCA_964574085.1 uncultured Coleofasciculus sp. | reverse complement strand
GTTAATCGGAACATTTGATATCGGGACAGAAAATCCAATGTAGGGGCGGGTTTAGAGACAAAATTAATTGGTTGGGAATCCGGTGGGTTTTGTTGTCCGGTTTGGGATTAATCGATTCGGTGGGGTAATGGGCGGGTCCCGCATTTCTCACAAGAAGCGCGATCGCGGTTCGGACTATTTGCCGATGAACCCTTCAACATCGCCAATGCTGCACGATTAAGAGCAGTCTTAACAACTTGATGAAAACGATCCTTAGCCACAACAGACGAGCCGAATCTAGAGGTGTAATTCAAATCTATCACACCAAGTCGTCTCGTGCGATCTGGCGTAGCACACCTAATTTAGTAGTTGTAGGGGCGCAGGTTGTGCGCCCATCAAACCGTCGGCTACCAACCATCAAATTTATCCCACCTGTTTAGCTGTGTCAGCCCATGACACTGATCCTGATCGCGAATCTGGAAATCTGCTATCTTTAGCAGAAACAGGAAAAATACGACTGCACCGGGGAACCGTTCATCTCTCTCCTACCGCGCTCATGAAAGAGTTACAGAATATCTTCCAAACATTTGAGCAAACAAAGAACTCTAATCAAAGCATCGCCCTCGCCACCCTTGTCAAAGCCCAAGGTTCCACTTACCGACGCCCTGGTGCGCGTATGCTGATGACTTCAGGGGAACGGATGGTTGGTTCCCTGAGTGGTGGTTGTTTAGAGGGTGATGTTTTTGAACGGGCGCAAACAGTAATGACCTCTGGTCAACCCATTGTGGTAGAATACGACACAATGTCCGATGAGGATATTATCTGGGGATTAGGACTCGGCTGTAATGGAATTGTTCAGATTCTGATTGAACGAATTGAACCAGACAATCCCTTCAACCCACTAACATTTTTAAGGGACTGTATCCGTCATCGACGAGTGGGAGTTTTAGCCACAGTGTTTCAGGTTGAGGGTGAGATCAAAACCCAACTTGGCACTCGTTTAATCCTCTATTCAGATGGTAAACTCAAAAGCAATATCCAAAATACTGATTTAGTTAACCAGATACGCAATGATGCCCAGAACTCGCTTAATAACAGTCGCTCATTGGTAAACGCTTATCCCTTACTTATCGGTAAAGCTGAGGTGTTTATCGAATTCATCCAGCCGCCAATACCCCTGATCATTTTTGGTGCCGGTCATGATGTTTTACCATTAGTACGCTTGGCGCAAGAATTGGGATGGGATGTGACAGTGGTGGATAACCGACAAGCTGACGTGACACGAGAACGATTTAAATGTGCTGATCACGTCATTCTTTGCCCGCCAGAGGAAATCTGCGATCGCGTTCACCTCAATCATCGTACAATAGCTGTAGTTATGACTCATAACTATCTGCATGACCTGGAACTTCTGAAAATTCTCTTACCCTCTCCGGTACAGTATTTAGGTATCCTTGGTCCCAAAAGCCGAACCGAAACCTTACTGCAAGAGTTGTCAGCAGAAATTCCCCCAACTGAACAACAACGCCAACGTTTATATAGTCCCATTGGTCTTGATATTGGTGGGGATACGCCGGAAGAAATTGCCCTATCCATTGTAGCAGAAATTAAAGCTGTTATCGCCAATCGTACCGGAGAGTCACTGAGAAACCGACGGAGACCGATTCATGACCACAGCATCAAATAATTCAACATTTATAGGACAGTTTATGTTAGTTCGTAGTAGGCACGAAACGTGCCAGAAGCGCTCAAGCGCTTACTACAAACATAGAGAGCAGTTTAACATGAATTCTTCAACAGTTGGTCTAATTATTCTTGCCGCAGGAGCATCCACACGCATGGGTACGCCCAAACAACTGCTAGACTATCAAGGACGCAGCTTTATTCGCCGCATCGCAGAGGCTGCGATCGCGTCTTTTTGCCAACCGATTATTATTGTTTTGGGGGCGTATGCCGAACGAATTCAACCGGAACTCAGCCAGTTACCGATACAAGTGGTCAAAAATCAACACTGGAGGGAGGGAATGAGTTCCTCAATTCAGGTAGGCTTACAAGCGCTGCTGACGGGGAATCCCCACTTGGAAGCCATTGCGATCGCGCTTTGTGATCAACCCTTCGTCTCCTCTCACACCCTTAACCTTCTCGTGGAAGCCTACCGTTCTACAGGTCAACCGATTATTGCCTCTGAGTATGCCGGAACGCTGGGTGTACCTGTGTTATTTAATTCTACTTTATTTCCCAAACTCATGGCGCTTAAGACGACCGAAGGGGCAAAAAAACTGATTCACGAACACTATCCTGAAGTCTTGAAGATTCCGTTTTCCGCTGGGGCGATTGATATCGATACACCCCAAGACTATGAACAGCTAATTTCCACTCATTTGTTAAATATCAAATAATTATGACATCTTCAATTCATCAGCGTCGAATATATCAGCAAATCATTCTAGAACACTCAAAGAATCCTCAAAATCGAGGCAAAACCAATCCTGTCGATGGATATCATCGCGGACATAACCCGATGTGTGGTGACACGATTGAACTAACGATACAACTGTATCCGACAGGGGATAGGATTGAAGATATTAAGTTTGAGGGAACAGGTTGTGCGATCGCGATCGCGTCAGCCGACTTAATGGCAGATACGGTACGGGGGAAAAGCATCGCAGAAGCCTTGTCAATGGTGGAAGACTTTCGAGAGATAATTACAGGACAAGGTGAGTTTTCCCAAACGTTGCCGAAACTGAATGCATTACAGGGTGTCTCTCAGTTTCCTGTACGGATTAAATGTGCAACGCTGAGTTGGCATACTCTTAAAGCCGTTTTGGGTAAATCCCCAGCTTTAGCAAACTCATATTCAAAATTGAACTGAATAAAATCATTTAACCAAGGTTCGGGAAACGAAGCATTTAAGGCATATTCACCTCGATAAGTATCAGAATAGAGAACCCAGCCTTCTGGTTGAGTAATCCAATACATTTGTGTGAGAATTTTTGGTGTCCACTGTTTCGGTGTTTCGTGGAAATGGGGATTCGTATCGTCTACTTATCAATATAAATAAATATCCAACTATTTCAAGATGATTCAGGATGTATACTGGTCTGGTAATGTGACTATCGCCGGATACCTTCGCCAACGTCAATGAACAAAACACCTCATCAGTTTTCCCAGTCCCGCATCGTGAGTCGGGATAGGCGCAGGCAATTTGATATCGCTCGAAAAGGACTATCCCACAGCCATTGGCGCGATCCTTACCATTTACTGCTGACGCTGGATTGGTCTTGGTTCTTCATGCTGATTGGGGTAGGTTATATCCTCATCAATGTGGTATTTGCTATTTTGTATTTAGTCGGCGGTGATTGCATCGAAAATGCCCGTCCGGGTTCGTTCTGGGACGCTTTTTTCTTCAGTGTTCAAACCATGGCATCGATTGGCTACGGTGCGATGTATCCCCGCCCAGACTGTACTTACACAAATATTTTAGTCACCATTGAAGCCCTAACTGGTTTAATGGGACTGACTACGGCGACGGGATTAATGTTTGCCCGCTTCTCTCGTCCTACCGCCAGAGTTTTGTTTAGTCGCGTGGCAGTAATTACTGTACACAATGGTGTGCCGACGTTAATGTTTCGGATGGCGAATGAACGCTACAACCAGATTCTGGAAGCCCAGTTAACGGTGAGTTTGCTGCGTAACGAGATCACAGCAGAAGGGGAATTTATGCGTCGCTTTTATGACCTAAAATTGGTTCGTAGCCAGACTCCTATTTTTACCTTGACGTGGACGGCAATGCATCCCATTGATCAAAGTAGTTCCTTGTTTGGGATGACGCCAGAGTCGCTAGCTGAAGCCGAGGTGGAAATTGTGGTAACGTTTACGGGGTTAGATGAAACTGTTTCTCAGACGATTCATGCCCGTTACTCGTACATTGCTGAGGAAATTATCTGGAATCAGCGGTTTGTAGATATAATTTCAAGAGGTCGAGATGGGCGGCGAATTATCAACTATCGCCACTTCCATGATGTGATGCCAATCTAAATTTTCTACTCGTTGGCGATTGATTAAAAGTGAATTTACTCGTCTTTGCCCCGAATACTATAAGCAGCAATATTCGTTATCACGGTTGAGTAAGGGAGAACAAGCCGTCTGGCAACGTCGATTTTGGGAGCATAAAATCCGAGATGAAACGGATTTTATTCATCATGTTGAATATATTCATTACAATCCTGTTCATCACCGTTTAGTAAAAGCACCGAATTTTAGTTTATAGTTGAGAAATCACATCCTAGACACGGTTTATGAGTACATTCCGCGTTGGTATTGCAGGACCAGTGGGTTCCGGGAAAACCGCTTTATTGGATGCTTTGTGTAAGGCAATGCGGGCATCCTATCAAATTGCTGTTGTCACCAATGACATTTACACCCAGGAAGATGCCCAGTTTTTGGTAAACTCTCAAGCATTAGAGCGCGATCGCATTCGGGGTGTGGAAACTGGAGGTTGTCCCCATACGGCGATTCGGGAGGATGCATCCCTGAATCTAGCAGCAGTTGAAGAGTTAGAACAAAAGTTCACCCCCTTGGATTTAGTTTTCTTAGAAAGTGGGGGGGATAACCTAGCCGCCACCTTTAGTCCAGAACTCGTCGATTTAACGATTTACGTGATTGATGTCGCCGCTGGTGACAAAATTCCCCGCAAAGGCGGACCCGGAATCACCAAATCGGATTTATTGGTGATTAATAAAATAGACCTAGCACCGATGGTAGGGGCTGATTTGGGCGTTATGGAACGAGACGCCAAAACGATGCGAGGCGATAAGCCGTTTGTGTTTACGAATTTAAAGACTCAAGACGGATTGGTAACCGTGATTGATTTTATCAAGCTCCAGATGGGGGTAGCTTGACAAAGGCTGTTTAATTTGCTAGTAAATCCGGTGAGAGAACCGGAGATAAAAACATTCAGTAGTTAGCCTGTCCCTATCCTACCCTCATCTATGCAGTAATCTCGACTTAAACCTTAAAGAATTTCCTTGCAGCATAATTTTTTATCCAAACTTTTATTCTGCTCAGGTGATTTTGCAAAATTAATTTTACTCTTTACTGGCAGATTAATTAGCCAAGTAGTCGATTCCGTATTTTCACGAGTTCCCTTTTGCTTGTAAGAGTGAAATATCCGAAAATATTCCCTATTGTTCCTCAATCGACAAGGTTAAACTGATAAAAAGTTTAGGCTGAAACCAATGATTACTGACTTAGAACTCTGGTTATCCTCAAATACCCGGCGGTATATCGATCTTTGCCAAAAAAGCAATATCGATATCGAAGACATGGCATTTTTAGAGAATTTTAGAGTTTTGCAGAGGATCGTTATTTCTCAAAGGCAGACTCAAGATGCTCGATTACCCGATTGGCAACAGCTATCAGCAGAACTCAATAGATCAGCATAAAGTCTAGGCAGACAAAATTATCTCTCGGTGCAAATTTAAGCTAACCCTTAGCTATTTCCTGTTTGTTTCCAGGTCAATGTGAGAAATGCTCTTTATTATGGCTCTGCCGCTACTCGACTACAGCAGACAGAGCCTCCTCAAGAGTATTCTTAGCCAAAGGTTAGAAAAGTGTTCCTGGAATTAAACCAGACATTTACTTTTCCAACGGTTCGCCTGCCGCCTTCCAGCCATTAATACTGGGAGGAAAACTGCGAACATTCGTGTAACCTAACAACCGCAACGCTGTCATACCGATTGCGGTGCGATGCCCACTAGAACAGTATAAAATTACAGGTTTATTCGTGGGAATTTTGTCTAAATTATTGGTGAGCGATCGCACGGGAATATTAATAGCGCCAGGAATGTGTCCTGAAGCATATTCTGACGGTTCTCGCACATCAACCAATACTACATCTTTCTCCTTTTTTAACTTGTTCTTCAACTGCTTTACTGGCATCACCGTATAGTAATCTCGTGGTAGCGAATTCAGTAACTGCTCCACTGCTGTATAGACTTCTGCGCTAGGTGGACTCGTCACCTTAGATTCTACGGCAGCTAGGGCAGATTTAGGAAAAAATACACCACTTAACAGCGTTAAAACCAGTAAAAAACCCAGGAGCAGTCCTGATATTATTCTTTTGCTTTTCATCATTATTTTTCCTTGATCTAGTTTTTTATTCATTGTTGGCATGGAGAATTTATCAGCAGCAATTTTTTTCTTGATTTATCCTATTCCAGGAAAGATTAAACCAAACAAAATTGGATATTTTTGGCACAATTATTGCTGTGGTTAGTCTTCCTACTCATCTCATATTTTCTAACCCATTCACTCCTGTCGCTAAACAGAAACCGCTCGATCGTATTCCCAGGGGCGGGGACCAGATTCCCGACGAATATCTCGCCAAATCTGAGTCGCTGCTAAAGCACCATCTCCAGCCGCCACAACCACTTGATTTAACCCCACCTTCAAGTCTCCAATCGCAAAAATTCGCGGGTGAGACGTCCGCCCCATTTTATCGGTAATCAGATTACTACCCTTGACATCTAAATTGAATCCTTGGAGATAAGTATTGTGATAGCGTGACCCCATAGAAATTAATCCAGTTTCTAAGGGAATAATTGACCCATCCACTAACTCAACTCCCGTCATCTGGTGATTTTCACCCAGAAATTTCTTAATCGGGGTTTCCACCAAACGATAACCATGATTGTGCAGTTGAGAACGCATTGAGTCACTCACCGCAAACAGTCCATGGGTGAACACGGTGATATAAGGGGTAAACCAACTGAGATTAAACACCATTTCTTCAATACTAGCTTCACTACCCGCAAAGAAACCACATTGCTTATCTGTCATTTCGTAGCCATCACAAACCATACAGACGTGTAAGTTATATCCTGCATAATCAAAAACATTTTGCATATCCTCCAAAGGTGGTAAATTGTCGATAATGCCACTCGCGGCAATTAAGTATTTCGAGCGTAATACGGGGTAAATACTATTTTGACGACCCACTTTCACCCGCACAGCAAACCTATCTCCCTCATCCACCACTTCCTCAACATAACCATTCAGCATATCACCGTTTAAAGACCTGTAATGCTGTTTCCCTTGTTGCAACAGGACACGACCTGGAGTATCCGGTGGTAAGCCTAAATAATTGTGCAATTCCTGCATCCAGAATGAGCGAGCTTTGCCTTTATCAATAATTAAGCTTGAAAGGCGAAATCGTTGTAGGTAAATTCCAGCCGAAAGTCCACCGGCGCCGCCACCAACGACAATCGCATCATAAATGTGATTCAGACGTTCAGGCAGATTTTTTTTCGTGAGTTGCATAGTCGTAATAATTCGATAAAACTGAGAAAAACTTATTCAGTAAGCTTTAGCTTACTTGAGCTTTAAGCCAGAAATTTATTTCTTGGCTCCCTTTATTATTCAGACGTTCAGGTAGATTTTTTTTTGCGATTTGCATAGTTTTCATGATTCGATAAAACTGAGAAAGACTTATCCAGTAAGCTTTAGCTTACTTGAGCTTTGGGTTCCAGAAATTGATTTTTTGCTTCCCAAGTCAGCAACATTCCGCTTAAGGAGCATGCCATTTAACCTAAAAAGTATCCACCCCTATTTAGTAACAAGCTAACCAGACTGGCTTTTCCAAAACTCCTGTTATGACACATCTCTACTGGGAGCATGTCAGGGAAAGCATGCAATATCCTAGCTAACCGGATAAGTTGGGTTTCGTTCCTCAACCCAACCTACAAAGTTAATATGCACCCTCTCTACTTTTAGTAGCCACCCCAGAAATATGAGGACTAACAATCGGAAAAGGAACCTGAAACTGTTGATACTTTAGGTTTTCAAATCCAGCCTTTTCTAATGCCAGCCAGGTTTCCCGATTCGGGCGACACCCATCAAACACTGTTTTCCAAATCGGCTCAATGCTACCTTGAATTCGCCGTTGCCAACTGCCACATTCAGCCGCCACATGTTCAACAAACAAAAAGCGACCTCCTGGCTTGAGAATTCGCCGGATTTCTTGCATGGTTGCGGTAAGATTACTGACGGAACATAGAACGTAGGTACTGACAACAGCATCCACACTATTATCATCAACATCGATATGTTCAGCCGACCCACTTTTGATATCAATCCTGTTCAACCCAACCTGTTCGGCTTCCTGTTCCAGGTAGGAATGCATAAAGGGATTTGGTTCAACGCCTATCCAATGAATGTCAGTGGGATAATACTCTAAATTAACCCCAGCCCCCGGTCCAATTTCTAAGACTTTCCCCTGCAAGTCGGCAAATAAAGCCTGCTTGAGTTGAGCTAGGGTAGAATGGTTACTGCAATTTGCCAATTGAATAGCATTTTCATCGGCTGCGTTTGCCTTCGCCATTCCCCAAGCAAATAATTGTTTGTACCAGTTTGAACAGGGTGGTATTTTTAAGACCATAACGATTCACCATTCACAATTAGGGAACTTTCATGGTAGCAAGTTAGCATCCAGCTTGTTTCCTAGCAGCGATTCCCTTACGAATTGGTTTGAATCTCTAAGCCTAACCGTCGCCATTCCACCATACCGCCCGTGATGTTAAACACTTTAGCAAAACCCGCTTTAGCTAGTTGTTTGGCAGCAATAGGACTGCGATGGGCGGTTAAACAAATAACGGCAATGGGTTTGTCTTTGGGCAAATCTTGGAACCATTGCGGTAAAACCCAGCGGCGAAACATCGGGATCATGCCGATAATAAGGCGGGGTAAACTGAGGTTAATTGCGCTGGGAGCGTGACCCATGGCATATTCAAACCCACTGCGGACATCGATAAGTAAAGGCTGATTTGCAGAGTGGACAAATTCTTGGGGAGAACAGTCTTTGACAGAAGGAGAGAAAGAACAGACAGAGTTCATAAGTTATTACCAATTCAACATGTTAAAATTCAACGGTGTTGCTGTTTCCGTAGACATATTTGACCGAAAGTCTATAGGAACGTGGGAAATACCAGGAAATCCCATACCCTTTCTTCATCACATTGCCCCTAATACTCATTCACCCCTCCCAACCTCCCCTTACTAAGGGGAGGTGCCGTAGGCGGTGGGGTAAAAGTGCAACGTCATACAAACTTGGTATCAGACAAAATGATTAAAGTTTACACCCACCACGGTGTTTCCCCAGTGCGGGGATCAGTTTTCGTCCAAGGCACTAGGCGGATGTAGTCGCCTTCGATATTAACCTGCACCAGTTTTAGGGGACGGTCAGCCGGACCCCGGACAACAGAACCATCTGGACTATAACGAGACCCGTGACAGGGACATTGAAATTGTTGGTCGATATTGTTCCAAGGAAAGGTACAACCTAAGTGGGTGCAGTTATCGACAATTCCGATTGAGTCTAAGGTGTTATCGTCGGTAACGGTTAAATACGTCGGTTCACCTGCTAAACCCGCAACCAAAGCACGGGTACCTGCACCTTGGGCGACTATCTGAGACACGGGGATGGGATTCCCTAATTTATCTTTGGCGATAATCGAACCATCTGCGCCCCCTTCTTGGGGTGGGACAAAGAATTTAGCGGCTGGATAGAGGGCGGCGCTAGCTGTGGCGGCGATAGTTGCTCCGGTGAGGAAGTTGAGAAGCTGTCGCCGAGACATTGAGGGACTTTGCATCGATAGACTGTCTTCCATGGATATCCTCCAACTTGTGTAAAAAAAATTTACGAGTTGTTACCTAGTTTAATAACCATCTGGTTATTTAGTCAAGTAATAAGATATTGGGAAGATGACCTGCTTCAAATGTGGGTAATTCTTGTAAGACTTACCCACAACCTCTATTTGTAGGGTGTGTTAGCGTAGATAACGCACTATTACCGCTATAGATAGTGCAGCTACGTAAATCCCCTGACTTTTCAGGGGAAGTCTAGAAACCTGAGTCGGGGTGGGTTTAGTCACTTATGGGTGCAACCAAAAAGATGGTCGTGGAACCCGCCCCTACACAATTAATACTCACGTTGCGCCACATATCGTGAAAAAGTCAGACTTCCTACAGGTGTTTCGTTGTGGAGTGCAGCTCAGTCCATATAGATTGTAAATATAGTTACAAAGTTGTATAGTTTTAATAAACAGTGGTGTAATCATGGCTCATATTGTGGTAATCGGTGCGGGTATTGGCGGACTACCCACCGCTTACGAACTACGGCATCTCCTGCCTCACGTCCACCGAATTACGTTAATTTGTGACAAACCTAAATTTACGTTTATTCCCTCTCTCCCGTGGGTTGCGTTCAATTTAACTCCACTCCAGCGAATTCAAGTAGATATTGCTTCTGTGGTAAAATCCCGTCAAATTGAGTTTGTTCAAGGTAAGGTAACGGGTATTGACCCCCAAACTCAATGGTTAAGGGTGGGAGACAGGACTATTAATTATGACTATGTAGTGATTGCTACCGGGGCGGAATTAGCCCTAGATACCATACTAGGATTAGGACCTGATAACGGTTACACCCAATCGGTGTGCAATCCTCACCATGCTTTGATGGCAAAAGAAGCGTGGGCTAAATTTCTGGAAAATCCCGGACCCTTGGTTGTGGGGGCGGTTCCGGGTGCGAGTTGTATGGGACCGGCTTATGAGTTCGCCCTATTAGCCGATTGGATACTGCGACGACAAGGATTGCGAGAACAAGTACCGATTACCTTTGTCACCCCAGAACCCTATGCAGGTCATTTGGGAATTGGGGGTATGGCAGATTCGGCGGAGTTGGTCACTGAATTAATGCGTCAACGGCAGATTGAGGTGATTGAGAATGCTGAAATTACTGCCATTCATCCGCAGCAGATCACCTTGGCAGAGGGTCATAGGCTACCCTTCCACTATGCCATGCTGCTACCGCCGTTCCGGGGACCCCGTTTTGTCCGAGATGTCCCTGGGTTGAGTGATCAGAAGGGTTTTCTACCTGTATTACCGACGTATCAGCATCCCTCATTTCCCTCTATCTATAGAG
>CAZNNK010000118.1:0-10983 GCA_964574085.1 uncultured Coleofasciculus sp. | reverse complement strand
CAATAGGCAACAGTAAGAGTTTGAGACTGGTTTGCATAACTTAATCGGGTTGAGTTTATTTCCACCAACCTACTTAGTCAAAAAATCTAACAGCGCCTTGGCTGTCTCTTGCGGCGCTTCCTCGGGTAGAAAATGACCGCACTCCAGCGCCTGACCCCGAACATCGATCGCGCGATCGCGCCAGGTTTGCAGGACATCATAACGGCGCTGCATGACACCTTTGGCTCCCCATAGCACCAATAGAGGACATTGAATCTTCTGGTCAATATCTGCTTCATCGTGGTCGAGATCAATGGAGGCGGCGGCGCGATAATCCTCACAGGTGGCGTGAATCACAGCAGGTTGACTAAAGCAGCGACTATATTCCGCCATCGCCGCTTCGGTAAACCCTGTCTGTGTTGCACTCCATTGGTGTATCTTGGTCTTCAAGTAAAACTCTGGGTCAGCACCAATCAGTCGTTCGGGAAAATCATCGGGTTGGATCAGAAAAAACCAATGTTCGTAAGCTGTGGCTAATTCTTTATCCACCGTTTGAAAAATCGTGCGGGTGGGTACAATATCTAACACCGCCGCCTTCTCCACCCGATCAGGATGGTCAAGCAGCAGGCGATGCAACACCCGTCCGCCGCGATCGTGTCCAGCAGCGAAAAAGCGTTTAAAACCGAGGATATCCATCAGTTCCACTTGGTCTTGGGCAGTTACCCGTTTAGAATAAGTCAGATGGGCTGGATCAGAGTTGGGTTTATCGCTGTCACCATAGCCGCGCAAATCGGCACAAATCACGGTGAAGTGTTGCGCCAGGACTGGTGCAACCTGATGCCACATTACATAGGTTTGCGGATAACCATGGAGTAATAACAGAGGATATCCTGCGCCACCCATCACCAGATTGATCGTGGCGCCTGAGGTGGTAATCCGATGCTGGGTAAATTGCTCAAACATACGTGCTAACAGGGAATCAGTAGACAGATCTTAACCAAGTACGTTAGTTTATACTCAGACATGGTATCTTGCTGCTATTCAGATGGTGCATGGGGTGAAATTCCTTCCCAGCAGCAGATACAGGCGTTGTAGAGTATTTATCCGTTTTTTATTAGAGCGCGATCGCGCCGTTGAGTCAATTCAGACCATTTACGTTTCAAGGCAAGCATCTACTCTTCTAGTGCATCGGTTCCATCTTTGAATCAGATGCTAGTTCTTTTGACAAAGAATACTAGCAGTGACCTGAAACTCTCGTGTTATCACGTAGGTGGGGAAGCCGCTTGTATTAGGTCACAAATTTCTATTTATAAAAAATAATGTAATTATTCCGAATGAACTTAACCCGTCTAATTCAAGAGTTAAACGACTATAGTAAACATGGAAACGGAGAGCTAATTCTCAAAAACTCTCAGGCATTTTGGACATTGTACTTGGTTCGGGGTCAATTACTTTATCCGAAGAGTAAACATCATCCGGTGAGACGCTGGAATCGGGCAATCAATCAGCATCGGTCGAATTGGCACTGGCGGACTGATTACTCCCAGTTTTCCGACAATCCTAGTTGGGAATGTCAGCTCATCGATCGCGGATTGAGCCAAAAACAACTTAGCCTAATTCAAGCCAAGTTAATCATTCGCAGTTTAGTTCAAGAATGTTTATTTGAACTCACGCCTTACACGGATTTGGACAGAGACTGGAAACCCACCCAAACAGCGATATCGACATTTTGCAAAGTTGTCGCCTTATCCAGCAACGAAATACAAACGATTCTGGGTACAGCCGAACAAATGCAGCAACAATGGCAAGCGGCTGGGTTAAGTCACCTTCACCCCACGCTGGCTCCTATTTTACAGGAGGGAGTAGACACTTCAGAGTTACCGATTGAAGACAAGTATCTCAATGGAAAATTAACCTTGTGGGATATTGCGGTTGAGCGAAATCAATCCATCATTGATTTAACTCAGTCTTTGATAGGTTTGACTAAACAAGGGATGCTCAAATTTCAAGACGTTCCTGATTTGGCATTACCCACGAGCAACGATAATGTGATGGATACTCCGGTAGTTGCTGATAAAAAGCCACCTGAAATCAAGCCAACTCCAGTTGAAACTAAAACCCCGTTAATTGCTTGCATTGATGACAGTCCGGTGTTAACGCTCACGTTACGAAAGATTTTAATTCCTAATGGATATCAAGTATTGAGTATTCCCGAACCAATGCGAGGCTTCTCCCAACTGATTGAACATAAACCCGATTTAATTTTGCTTGACCTGCTTTTACCGAATGCTGACGGCTATAGCATTTGTAAGTTCCTGCGAGACACGCCTGTGTTTAAAAAGACACCGATTATTATATTAACGGCTAAAAATACGTCAATTGACCGGACTCGCGCTCAACTTGTGGGTGCAACCGGATTTTTAGCAAAACCGCCTCAAGCTCAAGAATTGTTGGAGATGGTGCAGAAGCATCTGGGATAAGGGAGAGAGCGGGTGCATGTCAACTTTGTAGGTTGGGTTGAGGAACGAAACCCAACTCCCTTGGTTAACTTGAGCATTTTGTGCAAACCTGACATGCTTGCTCCCGGAGAGAGCTGGGGAAGATAAGCTGTCATGCATTTACAGCAGTTTTCAAGTTGGTAGACTACAGACGATGATTGCGCTGAAAAGCAAGCCGATGCAATTTTGTATTCCATAAACGTGAAAAGCGCTGTAAATTGGGAATGGGTAGCGAGCAAGATGCTCAATGTAGCGAGCAAGATGCTCGCACTACGGCAAGGATTTCGCCATTATTGACATTAAGGTTTAAATGCCGAACAGCTTATGAGCTGCTCAGTTATTTCTGCCTTCTTGCCCTAAGTAGTCGGACAAAACTAAAGTTAACGCTTGAGATGAGGGAACACCTCGACTTACCTCGACGGTCAGTGAGCCTAGCCGAACTGCGCTCGGTAACACGCTCGGTGTGTCACAGGGAACATGGAACAGTAAGGGTTTTAGGCTTGTTAACATTTCTTAGTACAGTGTACAGGATTTATGTCCAGGTACTTAGATACCCGACTTCTTAAAGAAGTCGGGTATCTGATTGGTGGGTTATTTCTGCCGCGCTGGTCTAGTAGAGGGATTTGATATCAATTTTGAAGTGGGCAATTAGAGTCATCCGTTCGTAGGACAAGAAGTAAAGATGCAACAGTTCTGGGTCATCCTGATCACGGTGCATGGCAACGCCAGCGAGAGCAACTTGATGATTGTTAATCCACCTGCCTTGAGAATCCAGTAATCCACTGAAATAAGGACTTTTATCGGGATGGTTGGCTTTGAGTTCTTCGTAGTCTTGATAGAACGGAGGAATACCAATCCCAAGAGGCATATACAACCCCTTATTATATTCCTCTACAGGTAACTGCGGTAGGTCTTTGATATTGACACCACTAATGAACAATTTGTTCTGTTCATTAGTTTTTGTATCCGTGAACGTTAACTCCAGTTCCTGTAAGGTTTCATCAACACCTACAGGGTCAACATTCCGGAGAACAGCTTTGTCAAATTGACCAATGCGCCAGTATTCATGTCCCCAGGGTTTATCGGTATTGTAGTAGCCCGGGGGAATAAAAGATCCAAATTGAATCTCATGTTCACCGCTATAGAAATCGCCCCAAGTTTGTAAGTTATTGGCGAGAACGGTGCGGACTTTGCGGACTTGCTCACCGGACGCAATGATTTTTTCATCTAGGGGGAAATCGGCTTGAACTTCTTGCTCATCGATGACATCTCGCAGCAAGTCAGTTTTGACCACGGCGCCACTCGGATCTTGCCAATGTTCTAAGCGTCGCCAGTGTTTCCAGTAGGAGATATTGTTGATTTTTTCAAAGACTTCTTTGTACAGTCCGTGGGGGAAGGTGAACCATCCTTGGTAGTAAAGCTTTTTATTGCCGTCTTCTTTGGTGGTGAGAATGACTTCCCACAGTCCACCATTGATGCAGTTATTGGCTAAGGCGACTTGGTATAGGTTGTCTTCTTCAAACCCGTCACCGCCACTAACTTCAATATGTTCGGAATCCGCCGGGAAACTGATCTGTTGGCGGTTCCATTCGCGGTTAGTAAAGGCAACGACTTCTAAGCCTTCATCGTTTTTAGTCCATTCGGGGGCTTTCGGGGTTAAAAGTTCTAAATCAATATTTTTGATGACGATTTTAGCCGTATGATCGTTATTCGGCTCCAGAACAAAATCGAAATGGTTGTCATCCCGTTTGACAACGGTTAAGGTGCGGTCGTTATAGCGGCGGAATTTTTGACTTAAACCTGATGTGTTGGCGGGATATTGAGTGTTGGTTAATTCCTTAAGATTAACCTCCATTGCATCGCTGACTTTATACCGAGTGGTTTGTCGATAGGCTAATCCAGCCCCCCCTAAACCAATTACACCAATACAGACAGCAAGCGTGCCAATTAGAATTTTATTCTTTGTTTTCTTACCTGTTTTGCTCTTACTTGAATCGCTGTGATGCATTTGGTTGTCTTGAGGCAAAGCAGAGTTGGACATGCAAGTTTCCCCGGTTTTTTCGTTCTGAATAGCATATTAACCAATAAGTTTTAAGTTTTGCAACCCTTTTGTCTATCTTTTCTTTAAATTCATCATTTCTTTAAAAACGTGACAGTGTTACTTTACAGTTCCTTTATATAAAAAATTAGGGGGCTGAGTCCGTAAAATCGCTACATATAGCCTATTTTAGGAAAACAACACCACATATAGCGCTTTAGTGAAATGACAGCAAACGACCGGAAAATGGCGGAAAACCCCGAAAAACTGACAATAATTGCTGGTTTCGTCCAGATTCTATGCCTTGAGGTAGAAGAGAAAATTGTAAAGACGCCTCAAAATATAATTCAGTGAATACCCAGAAAATAAAAATAATTATTAATTAAATATTAATATTTTTATTATTGTGATATAATTCTCTTTTTTAATTGCTAACTTAGACATTTGTCGGCAGAGTTTAGATGATTTTAGTATTACACTTCCAAGGTTACTACAAGACAGTTTGTGATAAACTGTAACATATTAATATACTCTGCGATATACGTATCTTAGACAATACAAGGGTTGTGAACTTGTCCTCTGAGTTATGCCTACGCAGAGTGGGTGTAAGACAGATAGACCAAAAATGGAAATTTTTGTATTACACAGGTGTGTCGAGGCAGGTTTGGCTGATCACGTTTAATATTATGTCCGGTTGAATACTCACATTTAGGTGGAGACAAGGCAGAGAGCAGAAGGCTCCAGCGCAGAAGGGAAGGAGGAAGGTTGCAAGGAAGAAGGATATTAGGGAATAGGCAATAGGCAACAGAGTAATGTCCTAACGTATGCCCGTAATGCTATAAGCTGAAGTTAACCGATGTTCCAGACACTGAAACCAGCGCGATCGCACTATCCAAATCCCCACCCCAATCGGTAACACTAGCAATAGTCCAAACACTTCCAGCGCTGCGATTCCCTGACTAGCAACTTGACCAATATCCCCACGGCGCTGATGTAATAAAACGATGAGTAACACCACCAAAACTCCGATTAATCCGGCGTCTTTTCCAGAGACTTTACCCAATCCAGTTACAGTTAGCGGACGACGTAACCATTGAACCAGCCAAATCCCGACTTTCTCCACCCCGGTTAAAATAATACCGGGTTGGATTAACTCACATCCGATGATCAGAAACAAGAGCCAACTTGGTTGTAACGTGAACGTGTACGTCTCTAAAACAGCCACTTTCATGGCGATGCCATAGTTATAAACAATAAAAATAATCCATTGCAGCAAAAATTGGGGGAATTTGAGCCATGATAGGGGATGATGCCACAATTCAACCGCACCTCGGAGTAAACCCGATAAACAGAAAGCAGCTAACCCTAAACCGACATACAATCCGGTAATTCGTACCGCTTGGCTAATCTTTCCCGGATGACGCAACCCATAATTACTGACCAATTGCAGCAGGCTACACAAGACTAAAAGATTACTCGTTCCGGCTATCCAGCAGATAAGGAGAACAATCCCCCAACATCCAGTTACACTGTATCGAATTCTTACTTTTGGTCGGGATCTGGACAAACCTCTCTCCAAACCTCTCTCCTGCAAAGAGAGAGGTTTGGAATTCTGCCAACGCAGAACTAGCCAAACTCCCCCCACAATACTGCCGTTAACTGTACCAATCCCACCAACAATAAACCAGGGAACAATTAAAGGCTTGTCTTGAAGCGGCAGATCAAAAGCCTGTTGTGTCCAGCGAATCACTTGGCGGATTAAGTTGGGGTCGTAGGGTGCAGTAAAATGATCGGTTGTCTCAGAGATAACCAACCGACGTGCCGTTCCATTATTAAAATTATCACAAATACCATCCGGACAAACCGTTTGCCACATTTGGCGCAACTCTGACGGCGGATTCAGTTGTTCGTATAAGCCAACACCGAGGAAGAGATTGTTGGGAATTGTGGGAGTGGCAAAACCACTGATACTCAGAACAACCGTGGCTTGTAGTTGAGACTCAAGTTGAGCTAATTTTAATGCCGTGGTTCCCCCCATGGAATGACCCGCAATGCCAATACGTTTAGAATCAAACTGGGAGGGATGTGACCGCACAAAATCTAAGATGGCTTTGGCATCAGCAACGGTACTGGCTTCTAGGCTGTTAATCGATTTATTTTGCATCCCCAAAGAGTAGGATTCTCCATAGCCGCCAAAGTCAAAGGGAATGGCTGCAATTCCATGTCTGGCTAATTCTATCGCTAAAGGCGTCATGCTTTCTTTACTCGCATTCACCCCATGGCATAAAATCATCACGGGTTGGGGTTTCGGTGTCGTTTTAGGCGTATAAATGCGAGTGATTAGATCCTGTTTAGCGTTGATCGGAATCGCGACGGATTGAGATTCAAGACCAAGCGTTAGGTTAAAACCCGTCCATAGCAAGAGTCCCATACAAACCAGGAATAAACTTAATCCTAAACTTCGGTAATAACGCTGATTCATCCCCTTCCATCTCAACGACTGACTAACAAACTATCTTCCTGACGAGACGAACGCGATCGCACTCGTTGTCCGCTGTTTATATCGGCTGGCTGAATCAGGAGTTCAAACCCGAATACCAGCAAGATCAGTAGTAAACCAATATAATAATGATGTTCATCCATTGTCCTTCATCCCGACTACTGTCTGATTTGTGTAAGCAAGGGATAATCGTCACTTGACATCCTGGATATCAATGTCTGGGGAATGCCAGTTAAATCCTGTGGTAGAATTGGCATCACCGAGGGATGTACTCACCCGCAGAAATCTAGGTAACGCGATCGCGCCACTTATCCCCAATATCGTTAAGAGAATCACCACACCAACAATCCCGACGAATCGCTGCGGCGATTTCGATGTTGCGGGAATAAACTCAACGAAAGGAAGCGATTCCGGATTAGTCAGTGATACATCTTGCAAATTTCCATTTTCATTTAAAGCGGATGTACGATTGAACACCTGGAGACGAGATAAGCGCGTTGGCGATTCATCCGTATATTTTTGATAATGCATCATTGTTCTCCTTCTCTGAGATGAACCGTTTCGTGCGATCGCGTTCAGGGAATCAACAGTCACATACATCCTGTCTATATTTTTGTTGTACTTGGAGAATATAGAGAGTAGTGGCTTTGTGTAGCGACATTCACAGATGTGCATTAGTACCTAGAGGATGACTGATTTGACTCAACATCCTCATTCAAACGGGTGGTTATCGGAGTTTATGACTGAAAACTTTGAGAACTCATCGGCTTCTCATCGAGATGTAGATATTTAGATCCCCGACTTCCTGAAGAAATCGGGGATCTGGGTTCGTGGCGGGTATCTACTCACTCTCAGAGGGTACGGATTGAATCGGCGTCTGTGAACCGACTATATTTTGGAACGTAGCGATAATCAACGGTAAACCAATAGCCAGCGCCAAAATCAGCGCAATCCACTTCAACCAAATCGTCTTCGGGCGCCCCTTCGCCGGATACCCGCAAATCATGCAAATTTCATCATTCGTGCTAGTTAGGGAACCACACACCTTACACGGTTCTAAAGCCATTATTTTTCCGGAGGTGAAGCCATACTCATTCTAGCGCTGTGTTCGTAGTCAGGGATGCAAGCCTATCAACTCCTCGCCAGAAAACCTCTAAGTGCGATCGCACCGGCTTGTAGTAAGGGCTTTAGCCCTTAACTCCGTTGGGTTTCCTGTCGTCAACCCAACCTACAACCTATCCCACAATTTTAGCTGTGTCAGTCCAGTAACGCACCTACCAAGCTGGTGCGTTAGCGAAGCTAACGCACCCTACAAAATAAACCGTTAAGCCAATTTACTCAACTCTCCATTACTCTCCTCTGTAATGATCGAACCAATCCCATCTAACGTCGCCGGAATCGTGCGCGGGTCCATAAACATCACCTTACTGCTGTTACTGCTGCCAATTTTTATACCCATATCCAAATAGTTTTGCGCCAATAAAAACTGTAACGCTTGGGCGGATGAGGGATCAGTTTGTAGCTTTTTGCCAATAATATCCATCGCGGTGGCTGTTCCTTGCGCTTTGAGAACTTGCTGCTTTTGTTGCGCTTCCGCTTCCAAAATAGCGGCTTGTTGACGCGCTTGTGCATCAATGATTTGTGCCTCAGCTTTTCCTCTGGCACTATTAACAACCGCTTCTCGTTCACCTTCTGATGTCAGAATTGCCGCCTGTTTTTTCCGTTCTGCTGACATCTGCAATTCCATTGCCCCTTGCACGGTTCTCGATGGCACAATATCCCGCAATTCTACCCGTGTTACCTTGACTCCCCAAGGCGCTGTGGCAATATCCAATTCCCGCAATAGCATTTCATTTACTTCCGTGCGGGCGGTAAAGGTTTGGTTCAGTTCAAGTTTCCCCATTTCTGAGCGAATTTGAGTTAACACTAAATTCACCATGGCGGCTTTCAGATTCTGAACTTTGTAATAGGATTTTTCCAGATTAATGACCCGCCAATAGACGACAGCATCTACACCAATTGATACATTGTCACGAGTAATACAATTTTGCGGCGGAATCTCTAAAACCTGTTCCCGAATCGTTTCCATACAAGCAATCTGATCGAGAAACGGAATAACGAAGTTTAAACCAGGTTCTAATTTTCTGCCATCATATCGACCCAGGGTTTCAACTAATGCCTCTTCTCCCTGCTTAATGATTTTGACACTCCCGGCTAAAGTTGTCCCGGTTAATGCGATAAATGCCATAAACAACCACTGATACATTTTAATTCTCCTGTTGAGATACAATTTGATTGAATGTGAACTGATCAGCCATTAAATAGTACTGGCTTGATACTTGGCGAATACCACGAAAAATCAACCCATTACGCTCAAAATAAATGTTCCGGCAAAACGATTAATGTGTTATCATCTTGTCCGACAACATAAACGGTTTGATTGACAGGAATACTCATTTGCCGTTCTTGACAACGTGCTGCCCAAGAACTACCTTCATAGAGAACTCGTCCAATTTCTCCTGGTAAAATTTGAGTTAAGGTTCGGGCTTCGGTTGCTTCTGGTACCTTAAACTTTTTGCGCTTTAGTAGCATTGGACGTATCCAGATAACCGAAGCAGTAGACAGTAACATCCAGTAAGCGACTTGCCATTTAAACGCCAAAACATATTGCAATCTAAACAGTTTTAAGCCTAAGGTTAAAGCAACAAGTCCCATGAACAGCGGCACAAGCCGGAATTTAGGAGTTAATACTTTCGGCAGAAATAACTCCAGCAGGCAAAGAACAATACCGCTACAAAACCAAAACAGAGATGGATGAGGATTTAATAGAGCGATCGCGCGATAATTCAACATACGCTTACCTTCTATTCAGGACAGAAGACGAATAACCAACTTATGGCATGACAATCAAGGTATTATCCTCTCGCCGCACCACATAAACCGTTTGGTTCGGTGCGATCGCAAGCTGGGGATCGGCACAACAGGCTTGCCAAGAGGAACCCTCATACATGACTCGTCCGGTTTCTCCGGGTAAGATCTCGGTTAACACCTGGGCTTGAGTCGCCTCTGGGATAGTATATTTAGGACGCCGAATCAATATCGGGCGCAACCAGATGGCAAAGGCAAAGGATAATCCCATCCAATACATCACCTGTAAGCTAAACCCGTCATACATCAGAAATTGCCACTCAAACCCCAGTGCGATCGCGCCCTGCCATACAATAAATGAGACAAGTAGCGCACCTACACCCATCATTAGGGCAATAAACCGGAATCGCTTCGCCCAAGATTTGGGGATCAGGAATTCAACTAGGCAAAGTAGAACACCTACAATCAGCCAAAATATAGGGGGAGTAATCCGAAAGGTTGATTGAGTCGTCGCCTGTGCAAAAACCTGGGATAACACATGAATGTCCTCGTGAACTCAGTTAATCGCAAGGGTTTTCTCTTGCTAATTGCTATTAAATCCGGTGGTGATTTGAGTTCGTGATGGAGTTATTTGAGTTCTTATCGAGTTCTCATCGACTTTCGAGTAAGTCTGTCATTCGTCATTCGTCATTTGTCATTCGTCATTCGTCATTCGTCATTATTTAACCGTTAAGGAGGTAAAGACTCGTAGGGTGCGTTAGCGTAGCGTAACGCACCTTTACCCCCATAAGTAGTATTGCTGCATAAATCCTGATTATTTTAACCGTTAAGGAGGTAAAGTAAAAGTAAGCCTTAGTTCAATATTCCCGGTTTAACCATGCAGGTTACTGAACAGCGATACTACACTCCAGAGGAATATCTAACCCTGGAGGAAGCAGCCGACGATAAAAGTGAGTACATTGACGGTCAAATTTTCCATAAGGCAGGTGGATCTACCAATCACAATCGGATAGCCGATAATCTTTATGAGTCTATAACTGTTCCACTATTGACAAGAGTGACTTGGAAAGTTGACTCGAAAAACGGATCACTAACAGATA
>CAZNNK010000117.1:0-11019 GCA_964574085.1 uncultured Coleofasciculus sp. | reverse complement strand
TCTGCATGTTGTGTATCCCCAAAAAGCGTTTAATCGCAAAGACTTGCTACCTCTGGGTTCAGACTATCTTTGGGAAATTGAACAAGGTATCGTGCGATCGCTAACTTGGAATGAAGAGGGTCAACTGGTTACCCTTGGCTTTTGGGGTCCGGGAGATGTAGTGGGACAACGGTTATCTCGGATCAAGCCTTACCAGGTGGTTTGTTTGACTCGAGTACAGGCAAGTCAAATCCCTTTAGAGAGTCAATCGTTACCAGAGGCGTTACTGATTCATGCTTGCAAAAGCGAAGAACTATTGAGTATTTTACATCAGCACTCTGCCTATGCTCGCCTGGTGCATCTGTTAGAATGGCTATCCTGTCAATTTGGACAAAGGGTTCCTCAGGGTAAATTGCTTAACTTTCACCTGACTCATCAGGATATTTCCGAGACGATTGGGATTACTCGGGTAACCGCAACTCGCCTGATCAATCGGTTGGAACGAGAAGGGAGGATTGTGCGATCGCATCGACATCTCATCCTCACCACTGGTAAACCTTCTCGGTATAATGAATAAGCATTTTGGAAGCATCAAAACCTTGATATACCGTAGGGTGGGCATTGCCCACCAGCTTTAATCAGCGTGCCTTATTGACTTTTGAGCGTTAGAAATCCAGCACTTTGTCAGCCGCTAAAATTAAGTTAGGGATTTCATCATTCTCCAAGGCAAGTTGGCTTCCAGGACGCAGAGAATTTTGATCAATCCCGACGGCGTTAGCACAAACCGGACAGACGATAATCTTGCCACCTGCTGTCACAAAATCCTCATAGAGTTCAGCAACAGTCATGGTACTGTCGCCCCAACGCAGATCTAAGGGTTGTCGAACATCTGCCAGTCGCACGCCTTCCAGGGTTAGCACTAGCGTAACCTGTGCCCCTTTCCTTTGCATATTGCCTCCCAGCTTCAGCGCCATAAAAACAGCGTGAAGATCATCGGTGCTGTGTTGAAGATGCACAATAATGTTCTGCTGGTTAGCCGGGGTAATTTCCTCCCCTGTGTTGGGTGTGATCTCCCTAGGTTGGGCGTAACCCGGTAATGGCGTAGCTAACGGTAATACCAGCACTGCGCCTAAAAGTGCGATCGCCCCTCTACCTACTCTGCGACTGCCCTGTTGCATAATGTCTATACCTCAAGCCGTTTAATTATGTTTATGTAGTTGCTTCGGTGCGGCACAACGTTTGAGAAATGCCGAATCGATGATCATGCTTGTCTTGTTTTTTGTCAAAAGACAAACGGTCAAATCTATGATTAGGGGCGATCGCACTCTATGCTGATGTCATCATACAAGTCTGTTAATTCCCGCGATCGCGTCTTTTTTTGGGTTAACCCGTCGTCTCATCTTTTGCGTTCTTTGGATTGGGTGTCCTCCGGTTGGAATTCTGTCCATCCTCTACAGACAATTTCGTAACATTTTGGTGGGGCAATGGGTAAATTTGTCAAGTTAAAAAATGCTGCTTGATTGGCATACTCCAGCAACAAAACAACATCTTTGTAAGGATTATAATGATCCACCACTTGCAGAATATAGCCATTCATGAAATGTTTTTGCAGTAGCACCGTATCAGGAGCCACCAGCCATGCATTTAAAAAAGCAGCTAGACGACGGCGCGGTACAAAATGAGCTGGGAAGGTTTCTCCAAAGGCACCAACAGTCGGAGTATTGGTACTACAGACAACAGCACCACGATTCCCACTCAAGTAGCCAACCCAGGCGTTATACCCAATGACTAATAGGTTAGTGGCGATAAAATCGTGCTGCCAATCTTGAGAGTTTGTTTTAGCCATTTGTCATTTGTCATTCGTCTTATGTGATAATTGAATGGTTAGGTCGGGGTGGGTTTAGTGATGTTAGGGTGGAGAAAAAACGATAGTAGTGAAACCCGCCCCTACACCCCTACAATAGACGTTCTAATTGCTTCTCCATCTTCCCCAAGCACTTAATCCTGTAGGATTAGAAAACTCTGACCTTAGTCGCTAATCCCAGTCTTCGCAACAGACGAATCATCAGCCAAACCAGGTCAATTTCCCACCACAATACGCCGTACCGTGCAGAAGATTGGCAAGCATGGTGATTGTTGTGCCATCCTTCCCCAAACGTCAGCCAAGCCACCCACCAGCAATTCGTGGAGTAATCGCCTGTCCCGTGGCTGCGATAACCAAATTTGTGGCATACGCTATTCACACAACAGGTACTATGAAACCCGACAAACAGGCGCACAAAAATGCCCCACACCACAAACGGCATTCCTCCTAACCCATACAATAAAATCGCCAACCCCACTTGCAAACTAATATAGTGCTGGTGGCAGAACCGATAAAATTGATCATCAGCAATGTCTTGAGTAAACCGAGACAATTCAGTTTTTGCGGGTACTTCATGCATTAACCAACTGATATGACTCCACCACAATCCCTGAGTTGAATCATGGGGATCAAGGGGTTGATCACTATGCAAATGATGAATTCGATGGTAACCAACCCAACCCAGAACCGCTCCTTGTCCCGCCAACGTACCGCAGAAAATTAGACAATATTCCAACCATTGAGGCACTTGAAAACTACGGTGACTGGCTAAACGATGGAAACCCAACGAAATACCCAGTCCAATCGTTATCCAGTGCAACAATAGGGCAACACCAACAGCACTCCAGTTAAAATTACTCGGCAAAAATGCCAAGAGAACTAAGAGGTGTAACGCGCCAGTCGCGAGAATAATTGTCCAACGCGGACGGGGTACATTTGACATACAACTGCTCAAAAATTTAACAATTCTTACCGGAAACAGGGCTGAAATTCATGCCAACGCCGACGAACTTGTCGGTCACATTCAGGAGGGGAAATTTTTAGGTTATGCAAGAGATGAATTTCGGTTTGAGTCTGCGCCGTGAGTAGCAAGATTACATCGTCGTCAGGGTGATACCGATCCACCAATAGCATAAGTTGGTCAATGACACCTTCCTCAAATTTGTGTGCTTGCATTTGACTCATTATCTGGGGTTTAGCCATGAATTCAGCACGGAACGGTATCCAATCCAGACTGATTATCTTTGATGCGATCGCGGCATCCTGCACATCCACACAAACTATCCCGCGACCGGATTCAACATAACCGTTCCAAGCGTAATACCCAATCACCAACAAATTGGCATGAATAAACTCATTTTGCCAGTAGCCAAAATTACCTTGCCAAACACTATTTTCCGGACGCATGGGTTTCCTCCCGCAGCATTTTTGCCGCTTCTACCATATTTTTCAACGCCGGAATCACTTCGTCCCAATGGCGAGTTTTCAAGCCACAGTCGGGATTCACCCAAATTTGTTCAACGGGCAAATTAGCCACTCCTGTCCGTAGTTGTTCCATCATCTGTTCTGTTGTGGGAATTACTGGACTATGGATGTCATAAATCCCATTCCCCACCTGATGAGCATATCCAGCATTGGTAATTTCAAACAAGGTTTCATTATTACTGCGGCTATTTTCAATCGATAAAACATCCGCATCCAGACGCTGAATGTGCTGAATAATATCCCCAAATTCGGAATAACACATATGAGTATGAATTTGGGTTTGGGGTTTGGCAATTCCGGCACTGAGACGAAACGCATCCACTGCCCAAGACAGATAATCCTGCCACCGTTCTGGTTTCAGCGGTAAACCCTCTCGCAATGCCGGTTCATCAATCTGAATAATCGTCGCTCCCGCTGCTTCTAAATCCGCCACTTCTTGCCGCAAGGCTAAGGCAATTTGGAATGCCTGTTCCTGTCGGGAAATGTCGGTACGGGGGTAAGACCAATTAATCATGGTTACGGGTCCGGTGAGCATCCCTTTAATCGGTTTTTCCGTTAATGACTGGGCAACGTTAAACTCACGAACCGTCATCGGTATCTGACGCACGACATCACCATAAATAATTGGGGGACGAACATAGCGACTGCCATAACTTTGCACCCATCCATGTTGAGTGAAGGCAAAACCTTGGAGTTGCTGTCCAAAAAACTCTACCATATCAGTGCGTTCAAATTCACCATGTACCAGCACATCCAATCCGGCTTCTTCTTGATAGCGAATACACTGAGCAATTTCGGCATCAATTGCCTTTTGGTAATCAGCCAGAGTGATTTCGCCGCGCTTCCATTGCAGCCGTAGTTTCCGCACCTGTGAGGTTTGCGGAAATGAGCCAATTGTGGTGGTGGGAAATGGGGGAAGTTGAAGTTGTAGTGGCTGTCGTTGGGCATAGGGGAGCGATCGCTCAAAGGCATCAACATTCAATGACTGAAGCTGTTGTTGAACCTGTACATTGGGGGGACTGAATTGCTCAAATGCTGTTTGGCGTGTGGCAATATCCTGCAATTGCGATCGCCTGTCTTCCCCTTGGAGGGTTTGCGCCAAAATGACCACTTCTTGGAGTTTTTGTTCCGCAAAACTCAGTACATTTCGTAGGGGTTCGGGTAACTTAGTTTCCCGTGTGGCGTCGTAGGGAACAAACTGTAGGGAGGCGGAGGGTTGAATGGATAGGTTGGAGGTAATCGGTTTAATCTCGTCTAGGATGGGTAAAAGGCGATCGGGTCGAATTTGCCAGACGTTTCGTCCATCCACAATACCCACACCCAGGCGTTTATCGCTGGGAAACCCATGATGTTTAAGTTGGTCTAGATTGCGCCCCCGGGTAAAGTCTAAACTGATGCTGGCAACGGGTAATTGGATCACCCAGGGATAACTTCCACCCAAATCATCAAAATAGGTGACCAAATCTAGCGGTATACCCACCTGCGCCAATGAGGCGTAAGTTGATTCATAGTCGTCTTTAAACTTAGCCGTATCTCCCAAAACCAGGGCAGGTTCATGAATTTGGACTTCCTCTATACCCAAGGGTTTGAGTACCTGTAGCAGATTCACATAGCGATCGCACAGGGGACGAATGATCTCCGCAATTGGCATATCTAACCGACTCAATCGTAGGAGTGTCATGGGTCCTAAAATAATCGGAGTTGCCCGTTTCCCCAGAATGTGTTGGGCGTGTTTAACGGTTGCCAAAACTGGATTAAAATCTGTCGGTTGCAGTGGGGCGGAAATTTCCGGCACGAGGTAGTGGTAATTCGTATCAAACCACTTGGTCATTTCTAGGGCGGGAATGCCTTCTTTCCCCCGTGCCATGGCAAAGTATTGTTCTAAACCGGATAGATGACGAAATCGTTCTGGAATCAATCCCAGATAAATAGACCAATCGAGTACAGAGTCATAGAGGGTAGCGTCACCAATCCCGATGCGATTGATACCGGCTTCACGTTGGGTTTGCCAGTTGGTTTCTTCAACCTGGCGCACGGTTTCCCATAAGGATTCTGCGTCTAATTTGTTACTCCAGAAGGATTCTAAGGCTTTTTTGACTTCGCGGTTTTTGCCGATGCGAGGATAGCCTACTGTTGCGGTTTGAATGGACATGGTTTTTCTGGGTTTAATTAAGGTGTAATAGCCCGGATTTGATCAAGCGCTAAGGGTAGCACTTCACCATCAAGGAACAGCACTCAAGCTATCTAATGCCTCAGGCAATTAATCGGTGTTCCCGGAGTCATTAGAGCGATGAAATGCTATAGGTTGTGTTTAATTGGTGCAATTTCCTCAAAGGCAGAATCTGTGCCAGAAAATCCGGTTCAACGGTTCAGGCGATTCTGACCTAGGCGGGAAAGCCTTGGATATAGTAATGCTATATTTCCGGACAGCAGAAGCACTGCCTTGGATGGATAAATTGCCAAACCAATCGAGTAATGCCAGTTAGCATCTGTAGCGTATTTCTGGCACGATCAGAGCGTAAAATCGCGGGATGAGACTATTCATGATTGTATACATCTGTACCTCGCAGATGGATGAAATGATTTGACTAAAATTGCTTGACATTCGGCGGGCATTCTGACTCAAAGACCTCAGTCTCATTACAGCTGCGGGACAGCGTCGGATTTGCACCGAACTTTCCCCATTACTTCTAACGGCTGATCCCCGTTAGAACCGAAGGTTGATTTTCACTATATCACCATTATGTCTTTTTTGTCTCCCCAGGTTCCCAGGCACACGACGTTTACCCTTGCGGGTGTCGTGTTTTCTCCTTTTAGGCACTGTTAATTCAGTGCTGGGCGTTTCAAACAGAGTTAACTGCTTGGGTTCCGCCGAGTCCCGGCGTACCTTAACTAATTTCAAGCCATATTCAATAACGGCTTTGTGCTTAATGTTTCGTGCCGCCTGCTTGTCCGCATGGTCGAAATGTCCACACTCGGTACAGATAAACCGTTCTCTATCCCGGTTGGCTTTATCGATATGACCACAGGCACTGCACTCTCTGGACGTGTCCCGTGGGTTCACCTTGAACAAGACCTTTCCTGACTTTGCAGCCACGTACTGAATCTTTTCAACGCATCGCGGGAGTCCCCACCCTCAATGAAATAGGGTGGGGAGGGATAGCGGATTGCCGGAGGAACGGAGGCAATCAACCCTTCGACTTGCGAGAGGGTTAATCTTGAGGTGTTTCTTGGGATTTGATGTAAGCCTTAACTCTTTCAATGGGAGCGCCACCAGTGGAAGCAACATAGTAAGAGCCTGACCAAAATGCTGACTTAGTATAAGTCTTTGACAGTTCCACAGCAAAGTCTTTTCTGATAATTCGACGCTTAGGCAGACTTTAGGCTACCAATCAGAGATGATAAATTGTTGTCTGGATGAAAGTCTACCAATAGATGTACATGACCACCTGAGTGTGTTAGATTGATTTTAACAGGAGGAAGCGGCAATGCCAACAAGACGTGTAACTTTTCGGCTATACCCCAATAGAAAGCAATCTTCAGCATTGCGGTATCACCGTAAGTTGCACAAGGACTTGTACAACGCTGCTGTTTGTAATCGGTTCACTCAGTACCAAAAGTTTAACCATCGGGTTAACTATTTTGAACAACAAAACTCTTTGCCGGCTTTTAAGGAAGTTTGGACAGAATACAAAGAGTGCAACTGTATGACTCTACAAGCCACATTAAAACGTGTTGATTACGCATTTAATCGCTGGTTTAAGGGGTTAGCTAAACGTCCTAAATACAAGTCAATAAAACATTATTCTGGCTGGACGTATCCGAGTAAAACGGGTTGGAAAGTACACACAACGGGCGACAATGGCTATCTAGAGTTGGCTAAAATTGGCTCAATTCAGATGCGCGGTAAAGCCCGGAATTGGGGAACTCCGACAACTTGTACTATCGTTTACCGCAATAGAAAATGGTATGCCAGTATAACCGTTAACCTAACTGAGTTGCAGGCAGCAACAAGACCAACAGATTTTGGCTCAGTTGGCATTGACTTTGGGTGCAAGTCAGCATTAGCCATAACCGATGGAGAAAATCACTCTTTTATCGAGGCTCCTAAGTTTTTGCGAAAAGCTGAAGCTAAGATTAAACATCTATCCAAGGGAAAGCGTCGTAAGAAAGCGCCCAATAGAAAGAAGAAACAGAAAGGCTCTAGTCGGTGGAAAAAGACCCAAGCAAAAATTAGCAAAGTAACTCGCAAGGTAGCTAATCAACGCCAAAACTGGGTACACCAAGTAGCAACAGATATTGTACGCTGTAATAGCTTCGTTGCTACAGAAAAACTAGAAGTCTCTAAGATGACCCGCCAAGCTAAAAAAGGTAAGCGCAAAAAGCAAAAAGCTGGACTAAACAAATCCATCTTAGATGTGGGAATGGGAATGCTAAGGTCAGCAATTGAATACAAGGTAAAAGACGTTGGTGGGGTTTTTGTCGAGGTTCCTACTCGCAAAGTGAAACCATCTCAGACTTGTCCTAACTGTGGAAATCAGCAGAAAAAGACCTTAGACGAAAGAGTTCATCATTGCCATAAATGCGGATTTACCATAGACAGGGATTTAGCCGCTGCCTTAGTAATGCTTTTGTGGGCGTTAGGAATTCTACCGGGGTTTGGAACGAGCCTCGTAGACGCTGATGTCTCTAGCTCTACTTCAGAAACCCGTGAGCGTAAACAGACGGGAAGCATGAAGCAACTAGGACAGATGAAGCGTCAGAAACATAGCCCTACTGGTCTGGTTGTAGAAACCCAGACCTCAACGAAGTAGGGCTGGGTAGTTCATCAACATCTTCATCCCAACATCCCTGACAGGTGGGAATATCGAGAGAGCGAATTTGTTCGACTACAGCATTGGGATGGGGTCCATAACCCACTAAGTCGCCAACACAAACGATTTTGTCAGCGTTTTGGCGATCAATATCTAATAAAACGGCATCTAAGGCTGGGTAGTTTCCGTGAATGCAGGAGATAACAGCAAGTTTCATGCTTTTTCTTCGTCTGGGTCTAACGATTCTTTGATTTGTTGTTGGTAATGATGAACAGCTACATCCGATAAACAGCAATCTTTCAGTGTTTGGGCGATCTCGCTCTTATCCAACGCCACACCCACCACTTCAATCCCACTGAAGCGCTGGGGACGACCTTCAAGCCAACGCGGAAGCGCTAACTCGGTGTAGGTACTATTTATCCCCGCGACAAAATCAAAATAAAAGGCGCGTCCATCGGCTAGGTCAAAAATTCCCTTGGCTCGATTCACATTGCCATAGGCTCCCTGGGTTAACTCCGCCCAAAAGACATCCAGACTAGCTGGATCAAGCACTTGACCGCTAATCGGCGCACGCCAAAGCTCAGGATTTCCCTCTGGGGTGGCAATTGTCACCCCAGGCACGACTTGGTCTGCCCAAACGTGCCATCCGGTATCCTGAACATTGGGTGGCATCACGGCAACGCGACGATAGCTGAGGTGATCTAATACGGACAACACTGGCTCAACTGACTCTAAATCTAGATGAAATCCCAATTCTATATAGGCAAGACACTCCAGCCGAGCTAAGTCTAACAACCTATACTCATCCCCTTCTTTGAGAAGTGTGACTTGGGGAAATTCGACAGTGATACCCGTTATATCAATGGGAACAGGCTGAGAACCCGGACTAAAATACAGCACGGGTTGGTTAGCAACGGCTAGCTGTTGTCGAATCCAAGTGGTTTTTCCGGCTCCAGGTAAACCAGCGACAGCAATAATCATTGAAGAACATTGTGGGAATGATTCTCATTATAATAACTCAAACGGGTTCCTCTTAGAAAAGGAACGTCGCTCGGAGCGTACCAAGCCGCCTTCTGCCATAATCACGGTTCAAAAGCAGAAATTATGGGGGTGTGACACTTTAAGGCGGAATGTGAGCTATAAATCAGTGAGCAGCCTTGCCTTTCTGAGAATAAAGGTAAGAACTGTCTCTTCTCTAGAAATGATGTCAGCTCTACCTTCCATGCCGGATTGGATGGTACATTGGCGTTCACCAGCAATTAGAGATAGGGTTTCTGGCTGAATCGTCACTTCGTAGATGCCAGCAACAGCACTAGCACCACTGCCTGGAGACGCACTGACACCATTACCTTGAGGTGCGATCGCGTCTGGAGAAATGGTGCTAACTGTACCTGGAAGCGTGCCGTAGTCGGGGTAGGGGCAGGCAGAGACTCGCATTTGCACCCGTTGATCTGTTTCCACTTTGCCGATATCTTGAGAGGGTACGGAGGTTTTGATCACTAACGGCGCTTCACTGGGGGCAATTTGGGCGATCGCTTCTCCCGAATTGACCACTTGTCCGGTGTTGCGGAGATTGAGTTGCTGGATAATGCCAGATGCCGAAGCGCGAATCACAGTACCAGTCAGTTCGGTTTCAATTTGTTGGAGTTCTTGTGTATCCCGGTTGAGTTGGTTCTGAATTTCAACCCGACGTTGGATGAGCTGCTCTCGTTCTTGGTTTAATCGGGATAGGCTGGCTTCCCCAGTAGCCCGTTCTTGGGCGATTTTCTCCTTAGCGATTGCTACACCTGCATCACTGGGATTGAGGGTAGCTAATGCCCCTTGACGTCTAGCTTGGGCAGCATCGACGGCTGATGAAAGCCGTTCGATGTCTTGTTTTTGCGCCTCGACGGTAGCTTTTTGCGCCTCTAGAGCTTGTTCTTGTTGTTCAACGGCAAGTTGGGCTTCTTGGAATTGATCCTGAGAAAGAGCGCCAGTTTCGGCAATGGGTTTATAGCGATTGCGCCTTGCTATGGCTGCATTTAATGCGGCTTCGGTTGATTTTAAGTTGGCTTCGGCTGATTTAAGAAGAGCCTGAGTTCGTTGTAATTCCTCTTGAGCTTGTTTTAAATTAGCTTCGGCTTCTTGAACTTGGCTTTGAGTGGTAATTTTTCTATCTCGATAGTCCCGTTGAGTACGGCTGAGTTCAGCTTGCGCGGAGGTAATGGTGCGGTTGGTGCGATCGCGTTCTGCGGTAATCTGTCTATCGAGAGCGATAATCTGGGCGTCAATTTGAGCCAGTTGTTGTTGATTTTGTTTAATATTACTTTGCAGTTGGCTTTTTTGGGTTTGCAGGCGGGAATCGTCAATAGTGGCAATAATATCCCCTTGGTTGACGGGTTGATTTTCGTTCACTTCAATGCGTTCGACGGTTCCCTCTGTTGCTGTTTGCACGAGGCGCAGTTCGCCAGCAGGACGAATGGTAGCCGGGGCTTTAACCGTAATTTTGTACTCTGTCAAAGCGGCGAGAGCAATAGCTACGCCAAATGTCCCAACTAAAAACAGTCCACCTAAGGTTGTCCAACGACTGATTGGGGGTAGGAATTCGTCGCTTTTGACAAGCGGTAAAGATGTTTCGTTAATGTTCATTAATAATTCCTCTCGCTATCGCCAAGCGTTGCTTTTGTCCCCCTGAAAGATTAGCACCAAATTCACCGAGTACTGTTTGATATTTATCAGGCAATTTACTGATAAATTCATCAGCTTTAGCAATCTGACAGGCTTTAACAATGTCCTCAAAAGTTGCATCGGGTGCAGCTAACCGCAAGTTATCAATAATGGTACGACTCCAAAAATGAGCATCTTGGGACACTAAAACAACCTGTTTTCGCAGGCAGT
>CAZNNK010000116.1:0-11051 GCA_964574085.1 uncultured Coleofasciculus sp. | reverse complement strand
CAGAATTACTTATGGGTAGGTTTGTCTAGGTTTTTAGAAGCGGTGATTGTTGATTGTTCATGGTTGTGCCGAGAAAATTCTTCTCTTCCCCATCTTCCCCATCTCCCTCATCTTCCCTATCTCCTAGACTTAGCCTGCTACGTTTCTACATTTCCGCCGTTGTTTCAACTTAAGTACGCCCCTCCAACCAATTGACCAAATCGTCGAGACTGGTGAAGTCGAGAAAATCTTCTCCTAACTTTTCCAAATCGTCCAACGGTAGGTCTTCAACTTGGCTAGTTATTGCCGCCGGGATTTCGCCAAAACGCTTTTGAAGTAAACGCATCACTAGCGCGATCGTTTGTTGAAGTCTTCCTTCTTCTCTTCCTTCTTCTTTGGCGTAAGTAATCCGCCCTTTTTCATCTTGCAAGAGCATCCCCCGTCGATCGACGATATCTAACTCTTCTGGAGTCATTCTCGCTTGGTTAGCTAGATTTAACGCTAATTCTATTTCCGAGACTTGCCCTAAACTTTCAGGGATATCCTCTAAGCTGGCAGCTTCTTTCAGGAAATAAATCCATTTATCGCTTAAACTGTTTAATTCAGAGAGAGTTTTCTGGAATTTTGGCAATTCCACAAAGACTAGCTGCAATTCTTGATCGAGGACTTCAAATTTTTTCGTTTTTTCTTGAAACACAAATTGGTTAATCACATCGGCTGTTTGCTTAAACAGAATAAAATCGGTAATTGTTACCGCTATGGTTGGCTTGAGAAGCGGGTAATCCTCCCCTGTAACCAACTGATTCGCGTAAGCTTTGGCTAGATTGTAAGCCACTCGTTTGTTAAACGCAGCCATTGCCGCGACCTGCATTTCGATGACGACAATCGAACCATCGGCTAAAATCGCTTTGATATCTAAATACGTATCTTTTAAACTGAGTACCTGACCGGGATTATAAGGATTGGAAATAGTCAAGGATTGAATGACTGTCTCGCCATCATAAATTATGGCATTGAGAAAGCTGATTAATATTTCTTTACTTTGTTCAGAGCCAAATATTTTTTTAAAGGCATAATCGACTTTAGGATTAATAAATCTCATAATGTTCTCCCTGTTTATCCTGAAGTGATATGGCAGAAGGCAGAAGGGTTTTTACGGCTACGTCGTCCTTTGGTGCGATTCAAGAAAGTCCTAACCTTAATGACAACAGCTATAGAAGATAGTTTAATTTTATCTTTAAACGAATACCCCTGCCAATTATTCTGTAGAGACGCGCCATGGCGCGTCTGAAACATCATGTTCTTTGGTTGATTCAGTCATCGTTCACCAAATATCCCCGTGGGGTAATCATCCAATCCCCATGGAGACGGGTACTTTGATTGCCAATGAGTACAGTGGTTAGCATATCAATCGGACTATCCAGCAATTTGTCAAGAGTAGAAAGCGTAATATCTTCATCCTCACGATAAGCCGATCGCACGATCGCGACTGGAGTTTGAGGGGAACGGTATTGCAGTAAGATAGTGTGGGCAATTGTCAACTGTTCAATGCGAGTACGCGATCGCGGATTATATAAAGCAATTACAAAATCGGCTTGGGCAGCCGCATGCAGACGCTTTTCAATCACCTGCCAAGGTGTCAACAAGTTACTTAAACTAATCGCACAAAAATCATGCATCAGAGGCGCACCCACACGAGACGCTGCGGCTTGCAAGGCGGTAATACCGGGAAAGACTTGCACCCTTGGTGTTTTCCCATCCCAATCTTGGGCTTTCAGTTCCTCTAACACTAATCCCGCCATCCCATAAATCCCGCAATCCCCTGACGAGACAACCGCTACTGTTAATCCCCACTGGGCTAACTCAATCGCCCGTTGCGCCCGTTGGCGTTCCTGAGTAATCGGCAGAGATTCAACAATTTGTCCGGGATGCAGAAGCGGAGAAATTAAATCAATATAAAGAGAATAACCGATGATTGCATCTGCCTGAGAGAGTGCCGTTTTAGCCGCAGGCGTCATTTGGTCTAACTGTCCAGGTCCGGTACCCACCAGCAACAGTTGTCCTGTTCTACCGATATATTCTCGTTGTGCCACAGCAATCGCCACCGTCACCGCCCCCGGTTGATCATCCGCCCGCACAATTTGTTTTGACAGTAGGGGCGCACCGACGTGCGCCCTTTCACTGACGTGCGTCCTTTTATCAACCCTGTTCGTAGTCGGCACTTGAGTGCCAGAAGCGCTAAAGCGCTGACTACATACCAACGCCGCCGCTTCTGCCACACTGGGAGTCCCCACCGCCTGATTCACCACCGTTGACGGCGTAGGTACGTTTACAGATCGCAACACCTCAGCCGGAAACGTTTGCAACGGCAAATCATGGGCTTGACAAAATTCCACCAATCCCACTTCATCGGCTTTAATATCAATTGTGGCAATTCCGGCGATCGCACCAATAGCTAGATGATGCCGTTGACAGGTTTGAAGGATCGCCGTTTCAATTAATTCTCTGGAGGTTCCCCGTTCACAGCCAATCCCCACCCATAATACCCGTGGATGCCATTGTACCTTGGGTAAATCAGAGGTTGGAGAAAAGCGACGCTGAGTAAAACTAATCCAAATCCGGGCATTAATTGATTGGGAATTGGCGGAATTAGCATCAACTGTCTGTTCGTCAGCATCGAAAACAAAGGGATGTCCTGAGGGGAGGTGATTTTGCCACAATGTCGAACCCACCTCTTGGATGACTTCAACCCGTTCACCTTTGGCTACGGCGGCGCTGACACCTGTCCAATCTCCCTCTCCCCGTTGCCAACCAAAGGGAATCCCTAGCATATCGACAGCCGGTAAATTTAATCCCGTAGAACCGCCGGTTAAAATAGGCGTCGCCCCCAGTTGCAGGGCAATCATCCTCGTCAGTTGATTGGCTTTCCCTTGATGTCCACTGCATAAACTAATCACAAATTGCCCAGTTTCATCGACAACGACAACCGCCGGATCAGAGGATTTATCCTGTAAAAGTGGGGCAATTAGACGCACTACCGCCCCTGTTGCTAAACCAAAAATAAAAGCGCGATGCGTTTGCCAGAGTGAGGCGATATGGGATTTAAGAGAACCCGGATAGAACGATTCGGTGGAAACATCATTTCGTTCAGAGGGATGAAGCGACTCAGGTAGCCACAACGTCGCCCCGGCTGTCTGGCACAGAGGCTGTAGGGTTTGGGCGGCGGTAGGCGTTGTTGCGATCGCGGCTAGGGGGTGAAAGTCTTGAAATGGTAACACAGTCAATTTGAGTAATTCCCGACCTTGGATTAAGGGACAAATGAGACAATTTTACGGACTCTACTCTCATAATGTAAGTAGGTGGACACAATTACAATTAACAGTTGAGATTAGGGAACTCACGGGCAGGGAACAGTAAGAGTTTGAGGGCGGTATAGAACTCAATACAGTGTCGTTTTCTTTTGTCCGACTACTTAGGGTGCGTTAGCGATCGCGCCACGGTTAACCCGTTCCAGGAACATCCAATTCCGGCGATTTTCATCAATGATGCCGATGCAATGATTACAGGAGAGGGCGCACGTCTGTGCGCCCCTACAGTTTCTGTTTAACGCTAGTTTTGGGAAATTATTTCTATTGGAACTCTTGACAAATACAGTAGTTGTCTGAGAGACTTACTTCATAATGGGAAAATGTGCCTACCTGTAGGGTCGAATTTCACCCCAATTCAACAAAACTTCCTATCCCCTAAGTCACTACCCTAATTGTCCTGACTAGAAGCAAAAACTCTGAATCAGTTAAATACGCCCGGAAACCGGGATGCTGCTGACAGGGATTGACGACTCCTTATGAATCGACAGGCTTTGATCGTTGGGATTAATACTTACGATACTCAGCACCTGAAAAACTTGACATTACCAGCAAAGGATGCGGATGCGATCGCGCAACTCCTGGTTGATCGTGGTAATGTCCAAGTCAGGCGGATTCCGGCATTTAACACTCCTGTCGATTCAACCACGCCGATTCGAGTTACCCTGACGCAACTCGAAACCGCACTCGTCCAACTCTTGTTACCCCAGGGAAACACAATTCCCGATACGGTTCTGCTGTATTTCTCTGGCTATGGACTCTGCAAAGACCCCGATAGACAAACCAGTTTCTTGGCTACAAGTGATAGTAACCCCAATCGCGGTCATTGGGGATTATCGCTGTCCTGGCTGCGTGATTTGTTGCAACAAAGTCCAGTCCCAGCGCAAACTATTTGGTTAGATTGCTATGGTAACGATGAAGGATTTGACCTCACCCAAGCTGATCCAGGATATCGGGGTGAGGGATACAGTCGTTGTTTTATCGCCACCTGTCAGTCAGAAGGGGATGGAGAGACGGGAAGATGGGGAGAAAAAGATAAAGCTAAAACACGACAACTGAATCTGACTGAATCGGATCATTATAGTCAGTTGGCGTCCATTCTATTATTAGGACTTGATTCCACCAATCATCCCCCTGGCTGGGTGACGAACTATACCCTGACCAATTTAATTAATCAATTATCCCCTCCCTTGATTTTTGCCAACGCTGGGAAACCGATTCTGTTGACCCGTAACCCCACAACTGACCCAGAATCCTTACCCGCTTTACCCCCCAGCGCACCGGAACGGTTTTGTCCTTATCAAGGGTTGGCATATTTTGACTATAAAAATGAAGATCCCCAGTATTTTTATGGACGAGAAACCTTAACCGATGCACTCCTCGAACATATCCGCATCAAAAACTTTCTGGCGGTAATTGGAACCTGTGGGAGTGGTAAATCTTCGCTGATACGCGCTGGATTATTATATCAGCTTCAACGGGGACAACGGTTATCGGGGACTCAGGAATGGTTGACTTTAATTTTTCAACCCGGTGAACATCCTCTCCAGAATTTAGCCCGATCCTTTATTAATCCTCATAACCCGGAACGCGAGTATCAATTCGCCCAAACCCTGAAACTGATCCAAATGGGGGGAGTAGGATTAGGGATTGTGGTGCGGACAATGGCTGAAGAACGGCGGTTAGTGTTGGTGGTGGATCAATTTGAGGAGGTGTTTACCTGTTGTCAGGATGAAACCGAACGACAACAGTTTCTTGATTGTTTGTTAGGTGGATTAGAACGTAGCGAGAATCAACTTTGTCTGGTTATCGGGATGCGAACGGATTTTTTAGGTCATTGTGCGAATTATCCCCAACTGATGCAAAAAATCCAGGCGTTGATGGTGACAGTGACGCCAATGACTAGGGAAGGATTAGAAACCGCCATTGTTAAACCCGCCCAGCAAGTCGGTGTAGAGATTGAGTCAGATTTAGTCACTCAACTCCTTTTAGATTTCGAGAATGCTGCCAGTTTACCCCTACTTCAGTTTATGTTAACCCAACTCTGGCAACGGCGTCCAGTGGATCGGTTAATGGTAGCCGAATATTATCGCTGGGGGAGGATGGAAGGGGCGATTGAAAAACATGCCAACCGTGTTTACCAATCGTTTTCGGCGAATGAACAAGACATTGCCCAAGACATTTTTTTAAGGTTAATCCAATTCAATGAAAACGGTCAAGTTACGGCGCGACAAGGAGACCCGTCTCAGTTAATTCTGAGTTTTCAAGGACAATCTAGAAACCGATTTAAATCTGTAGAGGCGTGCCATGATGGTACGTCTCATCCTAGGTCTGGGAACTCAAAACCATCCCCTCGAAGGTCGCGAAGGGGCAACACTCAACCCTTAGTCAGGGCGGGTTTTGCACCAAGGTTACTATCAATAGTGAAACGAAAGTTCCTAAACCCGCCCCTACACAATCAAAACTATGCCCTCGAAGATCGTGAAGGGTCAACACTTAACACTTCTTCACCAAAAAATGCGGTAAACGATTGGATAGGCGATCGCCATTCCACCAAAGCGGTAACAGCCGTGATGCAACAATTAATCGATGCGGGATTAATCGTCACCCACTCCGGAAAATGGCACCCAAGTGTGGTAACAATTGCCCACGAAGCCCTGATTCAGCATTGGTCAAAACTCCAGCAATGGGTGGAAGAAAAACGCCACGGGATGAGACTCCAGCGTTACATTGAAGCGGCGGCGATTGAGTGGCAAACTCAAGGCAAACCAAAGCGAATGTTATCGGAGTTAACGCTGACGGAGGCAGACTATTATCGAGATCATCTAAATTTATCTAAATTAGCACAAGACCTAATTCAGCAGAGTATCCAGCACAAACGAACCCGACGGGGTTTGGCTAAGGGAGGATTAGTCATCGCGATCGCGCTATTGAGTCTAACTACGGGAATGGCAATGAGCCGATGGTATAAAACGGCACAACTTGCTCAACGGGAACAGTTATATAAACATGCGGCTACTGTACAAAACTTGCTCTCGGTGGAACCGATTCAGGGACTGTTATTGGCAATTGAAACAACGGGTAAAAGTTATGCTAAATTTCAGCAAGTGGATCAGCGAATTGCATCCAGTCTTTGGCAGGCAATTGAGGTAGCCAGAGAACGCGATCGCTTAGACCATGAATCAGCGGTGAATGCGGTTACGTTTCATCCTGATAATCAAATTATAGTCAGTGGTACGGAGGATGGTAAGGTTCATCTGTGGACACGACAAGATCATTTAATTCGTCAATCTTTACCCGGACATAACGATGAGGTGACAGGAGTGGCGTTTAGTCCTCAAGGACGGGTAATTGCCAGTAGTAGCCAGGATGGTAAAATTCGTTTGTGGGCGGTTCCCGGTCAACTCTTGAGTCAACCGTTTCTGGGACAGGATTGGATCACTTCAATTGCATGGAGTCCCGACGGTCAATTCTTAGTTAGTGGCGGAAAAGATGGTACGGTTCAGGTGTGGAATCGCCAAGGGAATCCTATCGGTCAACCCTTTTGGGGACATGAGGGAGTGGTGTTTACGGTGGCGTTTAGTCCCGATGGAGAAACGATTGCTAGCGGGAGTGGGGATGGGACAATTCGCCTGTGGAATCGTCAGGGTCAACTGTTGGGTCAACCCTTTCGGGGACATGAGGGCGTGGTGTTTGACTTAGCGTTTAGTCCCGATGGGGAGAGGATTGTCAGTGGGGGACGAGATGGGACAGTACGCTTATGGAATCGTCAAGGGGAGTTAATGGGTGAACCTTGGCGAGGACATCAGGGGGTGGTTTTTGCAGTGGCGTTTAGTCCGGATGGGGAAATGATCGCCAGTGGGAGTGGGGATGGTACAATCCGCTTATGGAATGCTCAAGGTCAATTACAGGGTGAACCGTTACGGGGACATCAAGCTGCGGTGCGATCGCTGGCGTTTAGTCCCGATGGTGAGAGACTTGCCAGTGGGAGTCAGGATACAACGGTACGCTTATGGGATGTGCGGAGTTTGCCTGAACCGCAGAATTGGCAAACTGGACTGCAAGTGGCGTGCGATCGGCTCAAAAATCATCCGGTTTTTGAACATCCGCAGGAAGGAAATACCCTATCTCGCGATATTTGTCAAGCTAAAGGTTTGTAGTAAGTTACCCGCTTTTTGCCACGGCGATTGAAATCGCTGCTACACAAACAAAGTCCGCCTACGCGGACTAAATTATAGGTCGCGCTACATTACTGAGTCTCTATGACCGATGAAAGTGAATAGTCTTTTACGCTTTTCTAGATTCCAAATTTTGATACTCCTGTCTTTCATCGGCGTATTCCCAGGTTTGAGGCGATGCAGTAATATTCTCGCTGTAGAGAATAACAGATCAGTGTTTCCAATCAGGTACTGATCCAAAACTGGGTGTGACACCCCTCACCCCTAAAAGCCACTATAAGAGTAGTAGATGTACCCTTAGGACTAGAGAGTTGCATGAGAGAGCGACTCTCTTTTTTATTTTTAAATATTGCCAAAACATAAAACTATAGTTCTATTTTATTGAGTTGTCAATAATTATCTTTAAAATTTCGATAAAGATTTAATTTTTGACTTCACGATAACTTCATCTTATCAGTTGAATGCATTTACGTTGTTTCAAAAAATAGCTTTGTTTAAATATTGTAAATACATCTAAAGCGTTGAGGAAGATTACTTTATACGACGCCAAGAAGACCAGTCCAATCATCGGAATTGTGGGTTGTTCAATCGGTCAGTCAAAGCCCCCGCCTGACGACTTCCGCCCATGCGATCGCCCTCGCCTCTACATAACTCCCCTCCAGTCCTTTAAATCGGCTCAAACCATACTAAAAAGCCGACTTTCACTCAAGGGTTTTAGCGATCCGAAAAGGCTTATTTAACTGCCACCGGATAGGGAAAAACATAACACCTCCCTATCCCATCAAAAACACACCTCAAACCTCCAACCAATCATCGGCATTGTCATCAAAATAAGTACCTGGACATACATTCTGGACGCTGTACTAAGAAATCTTAAGAAGCCTCAAACCCTTACTGTTGCCTGTTGCCTGTTGCCTGTTGCCTAATCTCCACCGTTAACTTTACTTTTGTCTGACTACTTATGATATTGGTTAGTAGCAGAGCGCATTGGCAAAATAATCCTTATCATTAAAGAGACGTATTCACAAAACTCAGCCTTCAGGTATCGCAACGCCTATCCGTATCAAAAACATCTATGCAAATTTCTCCAGAAAAAGCCGTCGATATCTCCACCCCAACCATTGAACAAATGACGCTAGATGTTGGGGGGATGAAATGTGCAGGCTGTGTCAGTGCGGTGGAACGGCAGCTAGAACAGCAACCCGGAGTGCTTTCTGCCCAGGTCAACTTGGTGACAGAAGTAGCGGTGGTTGAGTATGAAGTCGGTCAGGCTGATCCGGCTGCCCTCGCCGAAAAATTAACCGCAACCGGGTTTCCCTCCCAACCTCGTGACTCCCAAGCCGATGAAACCCCAGACGAACGCCTCACCCCGACTCAACGCCATGAACAAGAGGCAAAAGAACAACGGCGGCAATTAATCATTGCTGGCGTCCTGGTCATTCTCTCGACCATCGGACATATCGGTCATTGGTTTAATGGACCAATGATACCCGTATTTAGCACGATCTGGTTTCATTGGGGACTGGCAACCTTAGCACTACTCGGACCAGGGCGTCCGATTATCATGGATGGCTGGCGGGGATTGCGGCATCAAACCCCGAATATGAATACCTTGGTGGGACTAGGAACCTTGGCAGCGTATGGGGCTAGCTGTGCCGCATTGTTCTTCCCTCAATTGGGCTGGGAATGCTTCTTTGATGAACCCGTGATGTTACTTGGCTTTATCCTGTTAGGACGAACCTTGGAACAACGGGCAAGGCGTCAGGCATCAGCCGCTTATGAATCATTATTGGCATTGAAACCCAAAGTAGCCCGGTTAATTGGTAAATCCGCACCCACAGCCACAGAACTGGGGATCGAAATTCCTGTCGAACAAGTTCGCATGGGCGAGTGGTTGCGGGTTTTGCCGGGAGAAAAAATACCCGTTGATGGCGAAGTCGTGGCGGGTCAGTCATCGGTGGATGAGTCCATGTTGACGGGGGAACCCTTACCGGTTCTCAAGCAACCCGGTGATCCGGTTACGGCTGGCACCTTAAATCAATCGGGTGCGATCGCGATTCAAGCGACGCGCATTGGACAAGAAACCACGTTAGCGCAAATTGTCGCCCTAGTGGAAGAAGCGCAAACGCGGAAAGCCCCGGTGCAGAATTTAGCCGATAAAGTTGCCGGCTATTTTACGTATGGGGTATTGACAATCGCTATCCTCACGTTCCTGTTTTGGGATTTGGTGGGGACAAAACTCTGGACTCAAGTTCTAGGGGAAGGAGACGCCCTGATGGGTGATTCAACCTCACCTTTACTCTTGAGTTTAAAATTAGCGATCGCGGTCTTAGTGATTGCCTGTCCCTGTGCTTTGGGATTAGCCACCCCGACAGCGATTCTAGTCGGCACCAGCTTAGGGGCAGAACGGGGCTTATTGATTAAAGGGGGCGACATCTTAGAACGAGTTCATCAACTTGATACCATCGTCTTTGACAAGACAGGCACTCTCACCCAAGGAAAACCCACGGTAACCGATTGTCTGTCGGTTGGGGAATGGGGAGATGAGGAAGATAGGGGAGAATTTTCCCAATCAACAATCAACCATCAACAATCAACACTCCTCCAACTTGCCGCAGCAGCGGAACGAGGCACAACTCATCCCCTCGGAGAAGCGATTTGTACGGCGGCGACACAACAACACCTTCCCCAGTTAACTGCAAAGGATTTTTATACCGAAGCTGGACTCGGAATCTCTGCCCTCGTGGAAAATCAACGGGTATTACTGGGGAATGGGGATTGGTTGCCTCAGCAAGGTGTGACCCTTAGCGATACCGCCCTCTCTCAAGCCCAAACCTTAGCGGCTGAGGGGAAAACCGTCGTCTATTTAGCCGTGGATGGAAAATTGGCTGGACTCATCGCCTTAACCGATTTACCCAAACCCGATGCTCAAACCACCGTCGAACAGCTTCAGGCGATGGGACTGCGGGTGATGCTGCTGACTGGGGATCAACCGGATGCCGCCGCCAGCATGGCACAACAGCTTGCCATTGATCCTGCCAATGTTATGGCAGGTATCCGTCCCGATGGCAAAGCCGATGCGATCGCCCAACTGCAAACCCAGGGAAACTGTATTGCCATGGTGGGAGATGGCATTAACGATGGTCCTGCCTTAGCCCAAGCTGATGTGGGTATCGCCCTGCAAGCGGGAACCGATGTTGCCCGAGAAACGGCGGGGATTATTCTCATGCAACCCAGCGCGACCAGCCCCCAAGCTGACGGCTTGCTGGATATTGTCAAAGCGATTAAACTGTCTCGCGCTACCTTTAACAAAATTCGCCAAAATCTCTTCTGGGCGTTGGCCTATAACACGTTGGGGATTCCCGTAGCGGCGGGTGTGCTGTTACCCGGATTTGGTATCGCTCTCAATCCGGCTGTAGCTGGCGCACTGATGGCATTTAGTTCCGTGACTGTTGTCAGTAACTCTCTACTGTTGCGTCGAAGTTGGAACTCTGGCGACGGGGTGTAGGGTGTGCGAATACTCCTATCC
>CAZNNK010000115.1:0-11053 GCA_964574085.1 uncultured Coleofasciculus sp. | reverse complement strand
CTTGTCCTCCTTGTCTTGTCCCCACCCTAAGGTAAAAAACCTACACCTGTCAGTCTCCCCCATCTCCCCCATCTCCCCCATCTCCCCTGAAATCTTGGCTTGAACCTTGATGATCACTCTGCCGAGAGGTCATTATGGAAGCGGCAATACGTTACACATAGCGATCGCTCCTAGTTTTATGCCACTGTACAGATTAATCCGCGTACAGATTTGGGCAGATCGTGATCAGTGGTGACATCGGGGTTAAACCTCACCCAAGGGTGCGACCAAACAGTACTCAAGGTCAACGGGAAGCGGCTTCTCGACCAGTAGCAGGGTATCAACATTGAAAGGCTGATTAAGAGGAGTGTTGTAAGCAAGCCCCCACGATGGCAATTGCCTTCGTTACCAGAAGAAAAAATATCTGTCTGGGGGTAAGGACGGGCTAAAGCCGCTGAATGGGGTGTTTTCCCACCCGTTCTTAGCCAGGTTGTTTGAGAGTATTATGGAGCAATAGAGATTTCTCATGTCTTACGAGCAAGAAAAACAGGTAGCCATTGAGGCAGCACTGACAGCAGCAAAACTTTGTGAGCAAGTTCGCCAAGAACAGGTGACTGAAGCCATGGAAAAGAGCGATAAAAGTCCGGTCACAGTGGCGGATTTGGGATCTCAAGCCGTTATCTGTCGAGCGTTAGCAACAGCGTTTCCTGATGATCTAGTGGTGGGCGAAGAAGATGCATCTCAGTTGCGTCAACCGGAAATGGCTGACCAACTAAATCGGGTGACTCACTATGTCAAGTCTGTCGTTGGTGATGCGACACCGGATCAGGTATTGGACTGGATTGATCGCGGTAATAATCAGATTGGTGGGCGCTATTGGACATTAGATCCCATCGATGGCACAAAAGGGTTTCTGCGTCAAGACCAATATGCCGTGGCTTTAGCGCTGGTGGAACTGGGTGAAGTAAAACTCGGTGTTTTAGCGTGTCCCGCCCTACCCGTTTCACCCTATGAACCGGATGGAGAAAAGGGTCTCCTATTCATCGCAGTACGGGGTCAAGGAGCAACCATGGTATCCATCTCTGGCGGTGAACCTCAGCCGATTCAGGTAACCAAGGCGGATCATGCAGAGGCGATGCGTTTTGTCGAGAGTGTGGAATCCGGTCACGGGGATCACTCCCGACAGGATGCCGTTGCCAAGGCGGTAGGCATTACGACGCCTTCGTTGCGGATGGATTCTCAAGCCAAGTATGGTGCAGTCGCGTCGGGTCGTGCATCGCTTTACCTGCGTTTGCCATCACCCAAGTCTCCAGACTATCGGGAAAAGATTTGGGATCACGCGGCGGGGACGATTGTAGTTGAGGAAGCTGGGGGACAGGTTACTGATATGCACGGGAAAGCCCTGAACTTTTCTCTGGGTGCCAAACTGTCTGATAATCAGGGGGTTATTGTCAGCAATGGTGTAATTCACGATACCGTGCTGGACGCCTTGCGAGAAACCGCGAGCGTGTAAAGAGGATGCCAATCTAACCATTGTCAGTAATCAAAAAGGGAAAAGGTTAAACCTTTTCCCTGAAACTTATCACTCACAACCTTGAGTCAAGCGCCTTAATTTTCAGCATTGATTTCAACAGGTGACCCAGAATGACTCACCAACGGTTCTTCAATTAGTTGAGCTAGACCCGCATAGTTCAAGGCAGATTGCCAATTCTCTTGAACTTGAGGATCATCGGAATCCTGACGTAACTGAGCCAATGTACCTGCTGCATCCATCCAGAAGCCATATTCAGCAAAAATAGCTGGCTTTTCCCGTTCTGATGCATTGGCTAACTTTTGAGCAAGTTCGGTGGCTGGAGAAACACGCTCAACCCACCCTTCGACCGTCAAATTTCCAGAAGCATCACCCCCCTCCTCACAACTGAGAGAAAATACCCACTGGTACTTTTCCGATTCCTTGAGTAGCTGCTTCTCCTCTGTCATTGGCTCTGGCAAAGTGAACATGACAATTCCTGGCGTTTCGTTTAGAGAAACCATTTCGTGATAAATAATCCCTTTGTCTTGACTCAGTAATGCAAATTCTGCTTCCTTGGCTTGAGTCTCACCGACATAAACCAAGAACGTCGGATTAGGTAGTACAGTTACTTCAACTGGAATTGTGTTTTTTTCCGCCGCTTCTGGTACTAAGGGTGTGACCTCGACTTCCTCTCCGTAGCACATACCCGAACCTCGCGAGAATCCTGGGGTTCTCCATCGAGACGCTCTAATGCTTCGGTTACGAAATCGCAGCCCCTTATTTCCAGCGAAGAGGGTTTCTGAAGGCTTGTGATGATTGTGACTGGACGAATTGGGTTTGAAACCAGCGATCGCCATGGCACTGGCACTCATCACCAATCCGACCGACAACATCAGGGAAAACGTTTTCAGATAGATAGAGGGCTTTTTCATGTTACGTTTTGCCAATGGCAGCACTTGAGATATGTATGTAGAGACGTTCCGGCTGAACGTCTCTAGGCAGGGAAAAGAGGATAAGCTTTTCCCTTTCAGGTCTATGTCCTATCCTGGTTGGAATCCGTTTCTGGAGGGTGTTAATTTTCAATTCCCGACTCAGGACTATTAACCGGACGTTCTGCAACGAGATTCTCTAGCCCCACAGATTCTAGGAGATCTTTCCAATCGGCTTGAACTTGAGGATTATCCGGATAACGCTCCCGTAATTTCGCCAGTGAACTCACTGTCTCTGTCCAAACTCCATGAACCGCATACACTTCTGGGTGCTGCATTTCTGGCGTTTTGGCTAACTCTTGTGCCAGAGAGTCTTCCTTGGCAATTCGCTTCACCCATCCTTCTGCCATAGGATTTTGACTCCAATCATCCGGATAACAAGCAATGGTGACAAACCAGTGGTAGGTTTCACCCACTTCTAACAAATTGTTCTCTGGATCAGCTGGATCGGTTGCAGGGAGGCTAACGCTGACAATCCCAGGCGTTTTATCTTTGAGGGAGATGGTTTTTTCATAAACCACCTTATCCCCTTGTTCATTCAGCATGGTAAACACCGCTTCCTCGACTGCCGTCTCACTCACATGAACCAGGAATGTCGGAGTTTCCTCGACGGTCAGTTCCACCGGAACCCGCGCATTTGCCGATGATGCCTGGGCATTTTCGGGCAATTCTTTGGTTTGAACTTCTGGTAACAACGGCGTTACATTAACCACTCGTTCTTGATCGCCGATTTTGCACATCCCCCGCGAGAACCCTCCAGTTCTGCGCCGAGACGCTCGCATTCTTCGCCGTCGGAAGCGTAGACGTTTATTACCCGCGACTAACGTTTCTGAAAGCTTCTGATTTTCCTGATTGGGTGAACTCGGCTTCAGACCAGCAATTGCCATGGCACTGGCACTCATTACTAATCCCAGAGACAACATCAGGGAAAACGTTTTAAGATATATAGAGGGCTTTTTCATTTTACTCCTTGCCAATGGCAGTAAGGGATACAATTTTAATTAACGCGGTAGTAGAGAGCTAGAGCGAAATCAGCGTATTTATCTACAGAGCGACTCCTCTCTATTCAGCAACGTTTCCTGTCCTAGCTGTAAATTTTCAGCAATGCTAATCCAGGTTACCTCATTTCTTTATTGATAGCGACTCAGCCAAGGTGCTGGGCAATGATTCAGCTTCACTGCCTCAAGTCGCTCAGTATACAATTTAAACCATGACAGTAATAAACTGCCTGGGTACTATATTATATACTAATATTCTATCGGACTCATCGGTAAAACCTAGTATCATTACACTTCTTAAAAAAAAGTGATTAATACCGAGATAAAATTAGAAAGTTGCTAGAGTTTACTGACTCTAGGTTAATTTATATTAAGTTTGATTGTCCTAATCCTAGGTTGAGAATGTCCAGAAATTCCGCCTTAAATTGGGCGTGAAGAGCGAATTAACCCTCAGGCGAACAGGAGGCAATACCAAGATGATTTCTGAAATGCGTTCATTTTTCACCCAACATCCCGTAGGTAAGGGAATCATGGCGTTTGGCGGCACAGTCGTTCTTACGAGTGTGGTGGTGACAGGGGTGATTGTGGGACTGCGACAGTTGGGGGCGTTAGAAGGAGCTGAACTGGACGCTTATGACCAACTCGTGCGATCGCGTCCTGAATCAGAGCCAAGCGATCGCCTATTAGTCGTGGGGATTAGCGAAGAGGATATCCGCAACTATAACCAGTTTCCGATCACGGATGCCACATTAGCGACGCTACTCAAGAAACTAGCAGACTATCAACCCCGTGTGATCGGCATTGACATTGGACGGGATGTGCCGATTGGCGAAGGTCGTGAGGATTTAATTCAGGTTATTGAGCAAAACGATAACATGGTCGCCGCCTGTGTCATGAGTTCTGCGACTGAACCCGGAACGCCACCCGCCCCCGGAGTTCCCCCAGAACGGGTTGGTTTTGCTGATATGCAACTTGACCGAGATCAAGCCATTCGCCGCACAGCATTAGTTTCATTTCCTCCGTTTGTGGAACCACTCCCAGAAAATCCCCATCTGTGTCAAGATCCGGATAACCTACTCTATTCCTTACCGTTTCAGTTAGCCCTGTCATACCTGGAACAAGAGGGAATCGAAGAAGAATTAACCACCCCAGAGGAATTCATCAAGTTGGATTCCACGATATTCCCTCCTCTGGAAGACCAATCAGGTAACTATAGCTACACAGGTGCTTTTGACTACCAAATCATGATCAATTGGTCAGGAGAGAATGCCATTGACCAGGTGACTCTGACCGATGTATTAGAAGGCAACATTGATCCCAATCTTGTCAAAGACCGAGTGGTTTTAATCGGGTACACCGCCAGCACAGCCAATGATGACTTTGCCACACCCTTTAGTGCAGCTGCCCAGGATCGAGTGTTAATGCCTGGGGTAGTCCTTCACGCTCAAGTTGTCAGTCAAATCCTGAGTACCGTTTTAGAGGGTCGCCCCTTAATTTGGTATTGGTCACAGGGAAGTGAAATTCTCTGGATTTTTCTCTGGTCCGTTGTCGGCGGCACCCTGGCTTGGAAAATTCGCCGTCCTTGGATTCTGATTCCCGTTGCCCTAGTTGCGGGTGGTGTTTTGTATGGTATTTCCTATGCTGTATTCGTCCAGCAGGCAGGATGGATACCGTTAGTTCCGCCAGCCATCGGGTTAGCCTTAACCACCTTTAGTGTTGTCATTATTGACCGCTACGGTCAAGTTGTGGCTAAAACAGTTAAGAAACTGCTGAGAATCAACATTGAAATTGACGAAACTAAAAAAGACGAGGAAGTCGCCCAAATCACAGAAAGTGATACCTTTCAAGACTTGCAGTACAAAGCTGATACACTTAGACGTCGCCGCAAAATTACTAAGTCAAAAACCTCTAGTGATACAGTCACAGATCGAGTAGAACTCGATTGGGAAGAGGTTCCAGAACTTGGTCAATACCAACAATTACTGCAACGAGCGAGAGTATTAAGACATCGGCTGAACCGGGTTGAGGAGCAACGGGACGAGATTGAAGAGACTGATCATTCAACGAACGGGTCTTCAGGGACAATGCCAACGGTAAAAAAACAGGCATTTGATCCAGAAGATGAGAGTTACCTCTCGCAATTACAGAGTCGGGGAAGACGGATGAGGAATAAATAATATCATGTCCGGTGAAATACTGACACTATTGGTGGAGACAAGGCAGAAGGCAGAAGATTGCCAGGAAAAAGGAAAGGATATAATCCATGAACCCTGAACAACGAACAATTCTATTGAAACTTGCTGCCCAGGTATCCCAAGATCCTTTACTCCTGCGGAAACTCAGCGATCGAGTGTATCAGCTAATGCAAGAGGATTTACGGAAGCAACGCGAACGCCATAAAAACTACAGAGGGTTACTATAAATGGCTGACAATGGTAATATCACCCACGAACTCAACTACGTCACCGCTAATCGATTTTATATCGAAATCGAAAGTCAGATTACGGCTTCATTTAGCGAGTGTTCTGGGTTAGGAGTTCAGATTGATAAAGAAGTCTACTTTGAGGGAGGAGTCAACGAACAGCAACGCATCTTTCTCAAGCAAGCCAAATTTGATGATGTTACCCTCAAGCGGGGGATTACCGAAGATTTAGTGTTTTGGGATTGGATCAACAAAACGCTCAATCCCGGTAAAAAAGAACGGCGGAATGTCAACATCTTGGTCTTTAATCAAGCCGGAGAAACCATGCAATGTTGGACATTAATCGGTGCGATTCCAGTCGGTTGGAAAACGCCTGCCTTACAAGCCAGTTCCATCACCGTGGCGATTGAGGAATTGATCCTTGCTTATGAAGGATTAAAAGTTGTCGCCGAGCAAGGTGGAGGCGGTGCCAGTACCGATGTACAACGTGCTAGCACTGGCTATTTCCCCAGTAATTAACGATGTAGAGACGTGCCATGGCACGTCTTTGTCTTTAAGGGCAGATTTGGTAATTTTCGCGATAATTAATTTTACCTCAAACCTGCCCTGACTGAATTTTTAATTTCAAAGACAAATCACTGATGAACGTTTCAGAACGATCACTTGGGATAAAAAAGCCATTACTGTCGCCTCAACCTCTGGGACAGATACCGATAAAATCTCACGCTTTAGGGATATTTGCTAACTCAGATGTTCCTCACTTAGACATACTTTCTTCGACGGGCAGAACTGTATTAGCGGCAATCTCTCAACCACGGGAAGAGGAACCTGTCAGGTGGGCAGAAAATACTCAAGCTAATGATGGCATTGAATTGAGGAACGAAACCCAACCGACAAAGTTAACAGGCGTTCCCGGGGAAGCACCTACAGTTATGGCGGATCAGCAGAAAACACCTATTCAATCTGGACGACTTGAGGAAAATTTAGAACGGATTGATGAGAATGATCAGTTAGAAATTAGACCGATTGAAAATCGGGATGAAAATAAATTAAGTACACCGTTTTTACCAGAGGTTAGTCAAGCCAAATCCTTTCCCCAACTCCCCCTGAGTTGGCAAGACTTAAACATAATAATTTCCTTAGGTCAATTTCAGGGTTTAGGTCGGTCTTCTCTTCAATCCTTGCAGGTGTTAAATCTGACTCCTGAAACTTCTAAAACTACACCAACCTCTTGGTCAAGTTTAGCTGAATTAATTGGTGAGGATAGTCCGGCTTCTAGTCAGGATAGGCATGATGAAGAAATCGAAGGCTTTATGTTTACCCCAGACGGATTTCGTCCCCTGTATGCTAGTCCGAGAAAAAAATTGGCTGATGTTGCGGATTCTATCGAAGCGGAAAGCAAAACAGCTTCTGGAACCAATCAAACTCCGATAGAAATGATTCAACCTTCAGTAACAGTTGCTAAATCTTCCCAATCCAGCGAACCAGAACTCGTCAGTGAATCCAATTTGCGGATGTTGGCACAGGAAGTCTATAAGTTAGTCCGACAGCGTTTGCAAATTGAGCGAGAACGTTATCGCCGTTAAAAATTTTTATAACCTTATTTATGTTCAGGTGCTTACTGGATACGCTCGAAGTTCTATTCTCCTTCTCTTTTCCCCTTTTTCTATTGAATTCCAGCCAATTGAACAGATTGGCTCTGACCGATTTATAACCAGGGATAGATGATCAAAAATCCTAAATAATGTATCATAACTAATACTTCTTTTGGTATATATTCCTCGTACATCATTGCCACACTTGTACTGCACGTTGTTTACGGAGCGAGTATCGGTTGGTTAGATCGGCAGTGGATTGACTGGCGAGTGGAGTCACCCCAGTAAGCTGTCATGCATTTAAATTGGGTATTAGTAGCGAGCAAGATGCTCGCACTACAAGGATGAGAGCCATTATTGACATTAAGGTTTAAATGGCGAACAGCTTAGTGTCGAAGGCGATCACTTCCTCGACAAATGCCAGGATATCCAGCATATATGTGTCAAAAGGAAAGCACTTTATGCAGCTTTAATCGCCCTTTAACCCTTGATTGATAAGGGTTTTTACTTGTGTATCAAGTCATAATTAGCTATTCAAGCACCTTCTCATCTTATTCTCATTATCGCTTTAGGGGAATTTAAAAAAGCCGTATTAATCTGATAAATAGGGGCTAGGAGATTTTACTTTCTTTACAATGTCGGCAACTTAACCTCCTTGGTGGTATTAGCTTCTGCCCCAGCTAAGACTTAACGACGAGTTGAGAAAACATTCAATGAACAGAGCCATAAAAATAACCCTCAGTAGTATTTCCATGGTTGCCTTACTTTTAGGGACGTTGGTTCTAGAAGCGGGTGGCTGGGAAGATTTTAAACTTCAATACTTCTCTCTCACCAAACATTTTCATGACCAAACCCAGGAATTTGATGACCTCCGCAAGCAGAACATTAATCCGAAGGAAAATACCCGCATTGACTTAACTCAACTTCTCGATGGCGGACCGCCTAAAGATGGCATTCCCAGTGTTGATAATCCGCGCTTCGATACTGCCGAGACGACACCGTTTGATCAGGATGAACTGGTCATTGGTGTTGTCGTCAATGGAGAAGCGAAAGCTTATCCTTATGGGATTATGAATTGGCACGAAATTGTCAACGATACAGTCGGCGGCACTAATCTCACGGTTACCTATTGTCCCCTGTGCGATACCATTGTGGTTTTTGAGCGGGGGAACACCACCTATGGGGTATCGGGTAAGTTGTATCAAAGTTGCTTGGTGATGTACGATCGCGCTGATGATACCCTTTATGCTCAACCCTGGGCGCTTGGCATCGTTGGTGCCAATGTTAACCGTTCTCTAAACAGGCTTCCAGCCGTTAAAACCACCCTTGGCGACTGGCTAACAGAACATCCCGACAGTAAAATTCTCTCCACCGATACCGGATACAGCCGCAATTACATGGATTATCCCTACGGCAACTATTACACGAATGAAGAGCTTGTATTTCCAGTTCGCAATCAGGATGAACTGACGCTTCATCCCAAAGCCATTATTAGCTATGTGTGGAAATCAGACGAGCAAACGCCAAAAAACCGTTTCTCCGGTGCTAATCATCAGTTTTCTCACCAAGAAATCGAACGAGTTGGCACAAAGGTGGTGGATTTCAATGATCGGCAAATTCGCGCTCGTTGGGACGATGAACTAGAAACCGTGATTGTCGAAGAATTAGATGGGACACGGATTCCTAGTTCGACAGCATTTGCTTTTGTGTATCCCGCATTTTTCCCGGAGTAAAACAGGCAGATTCTCATCTTAAATTAAGCAAAAATCGCCCCAGTTAGGTGGGCGCGACATTCTTCATCCCCCCAGGAATTGCGTTAATTGGCAATTAGCAAGGGGTTCGCGTACAACCACGGCAATAGGTGGATGGCTAAACCGGGCGAGTTGATTGAGTACCGCGATATCAAACCATTGGGGGGGTTTTTATATGCTATTATTAATTAGAAAAAATAACTAATTAAGACTCAAAAAGGTTATGAGTTTAACTCCTGACTTACTAAACCGAATTACGCAAAATCCGGGTCAATGTGGTGGTCGTCCCTGTATTCGAGGAATGCGAATTCGAGTCACCGATATTTTAGAGATGTTGGCAGAAAACGTTAGCATTTCTGAAATTTTAGAAGATTTCCCTGATTTAGAACTAGCAGATATCCAAGCTTGTTTAGTCTTTGCAGCACGACGTACTGATTTTCCTAGACTAACCGCATGAAGATTTGGATCGATGCTCAACTTCCGCTTAACAGCGCTTCTAGGGGGTCGTCGGTGAGGAAGGCAACGGCAATGACCCCGGTGAGTTTTGCACAGAAGCTGATGAGTTTCGGGGTGGGATGTTCGCAGTCGGTGAGGAGGAGGGCGCGGTGGGGGAGGAGTTGGCGGCGTTGCAGTTTTTTGAGGGCGCGGCGCAGTTCGGCGGGGGTGGCAGGTTCCGGGGAGTCTTCGTCGGGACAGGTGGTATCCCAGATGAGTTCGCTGAGGGTGAGGGCGATTTCACTTTCGCGGGTTTCGGTGGCGAGGAGTTGGGTATTGAGGATGAGGATGGACTGGTTTTGTAGGCTTTGGGTGAGGTTGATGGGGGCGAAGGATGTTTCACAGTTATTGGGGGTTTGGTCGGTGACTTCAGGATCGGGGGTGGTGGGGGAATGATGCCATGCTTGATAAAATTGGGTATATGAGAGGTTTTCGGCACACTTCCAGATGACTTCGTAGGATGCCTCGAATCGGTCAAAGTTGTTTTCGTAAACTTCATCGCTGAGATAGTCTTTTAAGGCAGAGACCACCCCTGCATATTGTTTGGGGGTGGTAAGGATTTTTTGTAAGCTCTTAACAGCCTTGCTTAAAGTCCATGGAAGCGTTGAACTAGAAATAACCTGAACTAAAGCATCAACAGCATTTGGGTTCCCTTTACCTACTTCCCCCAAACTCTCTATTGCATAATTCTTCAATGTTTCATCCGTTGTGCTAATTAAGTCTACTAAAACCTCGATTGCTTTAGGATTCTCTGGGTCTATTTTACCTAAAATATCCGCCGCATAATGATAAGTTAATGCACAATCTCCAGAATTTTCTATGATCCCTAGCAAAGCTTTAATTACACCTGGATGTTTCTGGTCAATCCTAAGTAGGTTTTCAATTATCCACTTACGACCTGTATGCAGATATTCGCTATTTTTGCTAAACCTTCTTAAAGGTAACTTGTCAAGATATGATAGCTCGCGATCATAATCAATTAAAGTTTTAGCCATTGCCAAAAGATTGTATTTTCTTGCTTTATCTTCCATTATTCTAATCGAGGTGCGATCGCGCCGATGATACCCTGTATGTACAACCCTGGGCGCTTGGTGTCGTGGGTGCAAACCTCAACCGTTCTCTAGACAGGCTTCTCGCCGTTACAACCCCCCTTGGCGACTGGCTAGCCGAGTATCCTGTATTTTTTGCAGGTGAACAAGACTAAATAGGTGGACACAATAAAAGCTAACGGTGGAGATCGTCATTTGTCATTCGTCATACTCGCTCCCTTGAGAAGCAAGCTACGTAAGGGTTTGAGGCTTGTTTGCAAAA
>CAZNNK010000114.1:0-11066 GCA_964574085.1 uncultured Coleofasciculus sp. | reverse complement strand
AGATTTTGATAAAATTCCTGCATCAGGGAGGCTGTGGGGGCATCTGGCACTGTCCACAGGGATACAATCACACTGGGTACACCTGCTGAAATAAGGGAGCGGGATAAACCAATGACGCCATCCCCGGTAATTCGACCTTGACCCGTATTGCAGGCGCTGAGGACAACCAATTCGGCGTTGAGGTTCATGGTGAGGATTTCATCTGCCGTAAGTAAGCCGTTATCCTTAGTAGAAGGGGCTAGTGCGATCGCACTCCCTAATCCCCAGATTTCATCGAGTATGCCATGGGTGGCTAGATGAATAATCCGGGCGTTTGCCATGTTCTCAACCACGGTAATTTTACGGGCTTGGTTTCCAGTGAGGGCTTGGGTATTAAACAGTTGGGCGATGGCTTCGGCTTCCCGTTGGGCGTGGGGAAGGGAGGCTAAGGGTAAAGGGCGATCGCCAGGTATCAAGGGTATCTCTGGCATGGTAGGATTACCCACAACTAATACATTTCCCTTCCCAACTCGTTGGCGTTGTTTATGGGTTAAATCGAGAACTTGAATCGCTGGGGCGGTAAGGATAGTGTGTTTTTCAATTAAGTATTTCCCCGAAGCATCTTGGAGGGCGGGAAAAGGAACCAAAAACAGTTCTTGATGGGGGATAAAAATAACGCGAGATTCGGGATTTGTGGGCAGAAGGTTGGCAATGGGTTCAATCAGTAATTGATGCAGTTGTTGTAAGTGAGAATAGTAGGCGCGATTATCGGCGGCTTTATCCACAACATCGCTGATGGGACGTTCAATGATAATACCCTCTTCCCAAGACGGTTGACGAATAATCAGAGTATTGCTTTGGGAATTCACAGCGACGACTTCCCAGGGTTGATAATCCGCCGCATCACTGTTTAATCTGACCAAATCACCGGGAATAAAGGTTTGGGTTTGACCGCGATTTCTGACACCGATGGATTGACGAGTATGGGAAATCAAGTGTTTTAGAGGCAGATCCAAGGATGTAATATCAACTTGGCGAAAGGCGAGTTTACCCGTGGGTTGAATGACCCAAATATAGAGTCTAGATTGATCATCATGCTTAAATCGAATTAGCGAATATTCAACCACTGTAGCATTTTGCGCTTTAGCAATCTGTTGAATATTTTGGCTGGTAGGTGGTGTAATCGAAGGGTGAACATTTGACTGAGTAGATAAACGAGTTGCTAATAATTCTACAAATACCCTTGCCCGTCCCCGTTCAGCAATTTCCAAGGCTTCATGGGGTTTATTCTGCGCGATCAGAACCCGTTGTAATGTCTGGTAGGGACTTCGCTGAGTTTCAACCATTGATACTTTATCGGGATGATTTAATCCCACGCGCAAGGATTCGTAAATCTCTAGTGAGGTGACAAGATGAGTTTGAGCATCAGCAAGATTACCCGCTTTAAATAGGGTAACACCCAGATTGTTTAAAAACATAGCTTCTTGGCAACGAAGACCAATTTCCTGGACAATGGCTAACGACTGCTGATGACACTCAATTGCCAGATTGTACTGCGCGATCGCGTCATAACTATTGCCCAAACTATTCAAGGAACGGGCTTCTCCAGAACGAGTCCCAATCTCTCGTGCAATTGTCAACGATTGCTGGTAAAACTCAATCGCTTGCTTATAGCGTTGTTGACAAAAATAGGCATTCCCTAAATTATAGAAGGAATTGGCTATCCCTGAACGAAATCCTGTCCCTTTGGCAATGGCTAAAGACTGCTGATAGAACTCAATCGCCTGCTGGTATTGTTGAAGTAAAAAGTAGGCATTACCCAGATTCCCCAAAGCATTCGCTTCCCCCGCTTGATCATTCGTTTCCCGGCAAATGCTCAACGATTCTTGATAACGTTGAATTCCTAGCTGGGCTTGTCCGAGGAAACTGTAAACATTGCCCAAGTTAGATAAAGCAGAGGCAGTTTTTGAGGGGTGACTGAGTTTCCGAGAAATCATTAGTGATTGTTGAAACGCCTCAATTGCTTTTGGGTATTGATCCAAAGCAAGATAAACCTTGCCCAGACTATTCAAAGCAGCGGCTTCTCCATAGTTATTGCCAATTTTGCGGGAAATGACCAAGAATTTTTGCAGAGAGTCAATGGCTTGTTGGTGGTGATCCAACTCTAGATAGGCTTTGCCCATGTAATATAAACAATAGGCGAGTCTTGAGTGATTTCTAATTCTCCGTAAAATTACTAAGGATTGTTGAAAAAACCGAATCGCTGGCTGGTACTGTTCACAACAAAGATAAGCTTTACCTAGGTAGTATAAACAAGATGCGACTTTACAATGACCAATATTTTGGAAAATCGCTAAGGATTGCTGAAAGGACTCAATCGCTGACTGATATTGTTCCCCCGAAAGGTAAATCTTGCCCAGATTGTATCGACAAGCTGCTTCCCCAGAATCATGATTAATGTCTTGGAAAGATTTTAAAGCATCTTGAAAAGACTGAATGGCTGACTGATAATCATCTAAAGAACTATAAGCCTTTCCCAAATTGTATAAAGACACCGCTTGATCTAAACAAGATTCGAGTTTCTGAAACAGTTCTAAGGATTGCTGAAAACAGTCAATTGTCTGGGGGTATTGTTTCAAAGCCAAATACGCCTTGCCCAGACTAGATAAGGATGCAGCTATTTGAGAGCGATCGCTAAGTTCTCTAAATATATCTAAGGCGGCTTGGCAAGATTTAATTGCCTGGGGGTATTGTTCTAGAGAAAGATAAGTATTGCCTAGATTTGACAGAGAAATAGCCTCTTTATAGCGATGAGTAATTTTTCGTAAACTTGTCGAAGATTGCTGATATTGCTCCCAGAAAACGTCTTTCTGTCCTTTCGTATTTAAGGAAAAACATTTCTCTGAGTAGGCACTAATTTTTCGTACAGTCGCTAGGGATAGCTGATAAAACTCAATAGCTGGCTGATATTGTCCCAGAGAAGAGTAGACAAACGTATGTTTCTTGGGGATAGGATTTTTAGGGGGATAGTTTGCCGATTTTCGCGGGGTTCTGAATAGGGTTAAATAAAATCTGAAAATCCGAGAGAAAAGATAGGCGACAAAACGCTTCACCCATGGCGAAATCCTGACAATTTTGAGTTGTCTGATTACCTGAAAGTTACTCGCTTCTGTATTTGTCGGTTGTGACAGTAATTGACTTTGCTTTTGAGTCATAAGTCTGGATTGGTTCAGTTGTAGGATTTGGCGTCTATACCTTCTTATGTGTCAAACTTAAATCGAATGTTGCTAAATTACAGCAGATTTCAGGTCGATGAGATACAGCCTCAAGCAAGATCCCCGACTTCTTCAAGAAGTCGGGGATCTGTCTGTGTACCTAACTAAGCACGCGATCGCGCTGACGTACAAGAGACAAACGGTTCTAAAATCAACTCATCCAGACGTACCAATGGATGCTGCAACAAATCTGTCCAAGCGGCAATAATTTCATTGGCTTGGGGATAGAGTAAGCGCAATTTAGCTAGTTCAGTTAAAGCCTCGTGCCAAATTCCATGCTTGGCATAAAGCTTAACTCGCTGTAAGGGAGATAATCGTTTTAATTGACGTTGTAGCGTTTTATCGATTAAACGTCGCTTAACCACGCCATTCACCGCCATAAAGTCGGCATGACTAGCCGGATTGCCGAAAAAAAAGAACCGCCAACGGTACTTTTTGTTAATCTCTAATCCTGGTGAAGTTTGAGGAAGACGGAAACTGATAATTCCTGAAGCCTTAGTTATTTGAAACTGACTTTTATAAACAGTTCGTTTGGTGATTTCATCTTCCAGCACCAACTCCATACAACCCGACGGATAAGGAACATGTAGCCAAAACGTGGGATACTCAGCAACAGTAATACCCAAATTCGTCGCTGGAACCAACGCCATAAACGGCTTTTGAACGCGAGGACAACCTGGACGACTACCGGAATTTTGGCGATCGCCGGGTGCGCCATCGGGAGGCGGTTCAAATTCTAATATCTCTTGGGATGGAGGGAACTTATCTGCACGAAAACTGGTCTGTGCTAGAGTACGGCTGCTAAGACTAAATAGGGCTAAATTCAAAGCGCACGTTAGCAGAAGAGGCTGAGTTTGCCACTGTTTCATAGAGTTGTCCTGGTTCAAGTGAAGCATCTCATTGTGAACTCAGGTGCTTATCTCCAAGTTATTACCCATTGAGTGGAAATAATCACCGACTAACGTTTGTCAGTTGCCACTGACGTTAGCATTTCGTCCAAAGGTTAGTATAGGGCATTTATTTATGCTACAAGGGCAATAAATTAATTTCCGGATACACTGATTCCTTGGCATCCATTTAATCCGGTTTTGCTGGATGGGTTTGCCAAATAAAGGATTCAAATAACCAATCTGCAAGGATTCGATAATTCACAATTTACAGAAAAGTATTGGTTAATACCATTTCTCTTTAATCGTGCAACGAAGCGGTGTAGATTTTACCATTGAATCGGGCGCAAGTCTTTGCGCCCCTACTGCACTGACACAGCTAAAATTGTGGCATAGATTTGTTTTGTAGTGAGGGCTTTAGCCCTTTCCAGCTAGGCGTTAAAGCACTAAAGTGCTTACTACAAAGCCCTATTTTAGGTGTGTCACGCCATTACTGGTTTATCCATGCAACTGACTATAGGCGATGATCAGACTTCCAGTGAATATCAATGCTAACGCCGATGGTATCAAAGGCATCCATCCTCCCACCATCAACACCCCGAAACAGGCAACATATAAAACCGCGATCGCACCCACAGTAACCAGTCTCCCATAAACGCTGTGACGCCAGCGCCACACCATTATCCCCGCTACCCCTGACGCCACCCAAATCCACATCCATTCCCCCCAAGTGGGTAACACCCATAATAAAGGACGTTCATCGAGTACCGCGCTGAGAATTTGACTCACCATCTGCGCTTGCACAACCACCCCTGGCATTTTCCGATAGGGTAATTCACTGGCGCTATAAGGAGTAAAGAATTCATCAGACGCTGTTGGCGCACTCATACCAATTAAAATAACCTTATCCTTCACCCAATCCGGATTCACTTGACCCTGTAACACCTGGGTAACACTCACCCGATGGGCGACATCTTTAGCATCCCGATAATTCAGCAATACCTGGAATCCCCGCGTATCCAGGCGATGGTAAGCGCCAATATTACCCTGAAAATCCTTAAATACCACGTTTCCTACTTGCACCCGTTCTCGATCCAGGTTTCGTGGTTCAATCCCCTCCACCGCTAAATACCGCAATGCTAACCGTACACTCAGGGAATAGTTCGTGGCGCAAGCATCATTAAGACTGGGTTGCATGAACATCAAATGACGGCGAATTATCCCATCGGGATCTACCACCAAATCACTATACCCCAGGCGATCCGGGGACAATCCCGGTGGCGGTGCGATCGTGGGTTTGTTGGGATTATTCGCTTCCCTGACACTGCACAATCCAATTAAACGCTGATTCTGCTGAAACTGGCGCATCAACGCCGCATGACCTGTTTTTACGGGGCGATCGCGAAAAATATCTAACCCTAAAACTCGCGGTTGATTCTCCTCTAACTTTTCAATCACGTCGGCTAAAATTCCATCCGGTAGGGGATAGCCATAGCGATTTACATCCTCCTCCGTTCCTTCCACCACCAACAGCCGTGAGTCTATCCCTTCATCCGATCGCAGCCGGATTAGCTGATCTAACGCCTGTAATTCTATGATTTGCAGCCATCCTAGCGATCGCATCCCAATCACGAATACTGTTGCGATCGCACTCGCCATCAAGGGGACGTGGAATCGCCGCCGTTTCCTTCCCCGTAACTGTTGCCACGTTAACGATTTAGCCGCCGGATTTTGACCAATTACAGGTAGCCAGCAAGCACAAGGACATTCATCCTCCAGACATTCTAACCGTTCTCGCGCCTGTCGTACCGCTAAATGCAGGGATACAGGTTCCCTAGCAAAACTGGCTAAAAAATGCTGTAAAAACGCCTGCGCCACCCCATCGGGTACAGGTTCCCGCATCACCGTAATATAAGGAATCTGCAAATCCGCCAACTGTCGTGCCAATCCCAACCCATCACAGGAATTAAAAATCGCCAACTGCAACCCAGCCGCGATCGCATGTCTCAGGGCGTGTTTTAATTGGGGAATGGTTAAACTGTCTTGGGGATTAATCGAAATCCGTCCTGTTTCTCCCTCGGTTTGACTATGACCCGCAAAAAATAGAATATCCCAGCCTTTTTTATCCCAAAGATACTCATCTAACTGTCGGCGTCTGGGTTCTTGTAAAAACACCAACTCGACACCCGGTAACCTCTCTAAAACCCGGCGATCAGTCTGAATATCAATACCCGCACTATGACCCAAAACCGCTAAAATTCTCACGATTCCCCAGCGAGTACGGGGGGGAGGTTTAATCGGTGCATAGTCTAACGCACTCACGGCTAATTCTGCACCAGGATAATCCTCAAAAAACTCCCACAAATGCCAAGGAAGACGCCGCAATACATCATCATTGGTTTCCACAATCACCTGAATTTCATCCCTAGGATTTAATTCCCGGCGCAATTTTTGGTCAATGGGACGGAATTCCTGGGAATTCAACCACGTATTGATTGAGGTTTGCAATTGCTGACACAATTGCTGGAATTCCACCTCAGACACCTGAATCACATCATGGGTTTGGGTTTCAAATTCAATCCGCCTTGACCGAGACAACCGTTGCGAAAGTGCCTGATAGAGTAATTGCCAGCGTCGGTAAAGCTGTTCAATTTCCGGCGCTGGGGGTAAACTGCCTGTAATTTGCATGGATTGGTAGTCACCCTCTGTGGATAACTGCACAGTGACGGCGGCAAAACCCTTGTGTAAATCGCCTGGGATTAAGTTTAATTTGACACGTTTACTCACAGAATTGATTGGGAATTGGGGATTGGGGATTGGTTTTGTAGGGACGGGTTTCACTTTTATCGTTTTTTACCTCACCCGGATGCAACTAAACCCGCCCCGACTCAGTTAATCCTTAGCCTCAGGATTATATTTTTTAACCCACATGCTCAATTTTAATTGTGTCTGACTACTTAGACAACTACCCCACAAAAAACTCCTCGCTAACACTGACACCCTGAAGCGATACTTGTATCGTAAACCGTTCTCCTGAATTACAACGAAAGCGGGGGAGTTGGATAAAATTATCTAAACTCCGGGATGAAACCTCCTGAAGGGTTTCTCCAGCTTCCGATAACAACGTGAGTTGAAGATTTGGGGATAAGTACCGTTCACCAGACCCTGGATGCACTTGTATCAGTATACTGATTTTCTGCTCCTTGAGAGGTATAATCGCAACCAGTAAGGCTACAGATCGATCGGCTAGTGCCATGCCTAAATCAATGATCTTTGCCCGCTTGACAATTGGCTGATGTCTCAATTGCAACTGAGATGCATCCCGAAAGGCAAAGGCGACATTTCCCACTTCTGCACCTAACAGAGATTCTACCGTCTGCCATCCTTTCTCAAAGCTATTCTCTAACCATTGACGCAAATTAACAGGCAGTTTGGGGGAATTAGCTTGGCGAATTTGATTCAGATAAACGGTCAAATTCTCTAGAGGTTGTAATTTTTCCAAAAGTAATGTTTGAGTCGTCACCGTTTCCGCAAATCCCAATAGCGTCGCTTCCCGTAAGGAGTCATTGAACTGCACAGCGACATAGGCAATTCGTTCCTGAAAAACCTCGGCGGGAATATAAACCGTTTCAGCATCGGGTAATACAGGTCTACACTCTAAAGTTCCACAATGTTTCACCGGTAAATCAGCACTATCCAGCAGTGTCTGCATTACTGGATTAGCACTGTCTCGTTTCTGCCAGTCGGTGTTAAATCCTTGGCATTGCAAATAAATATGTACCGCATAAACGGCTAAGGTATTCAGATAAACCTGTTTGGCTTTTTCCGGATTCCTTTGACTACGCCGTTGTTGTTCGGCTGCGGCATGGGCTTTCCAGCCAAGTGGTACAGTAAATGTAAACGGATGAATGGTGTTAATTGTCATGGTTGGCATCTCTTAATCCTGAACGTTAGTTAGACAAATATTGCTGAAATTTGGGCGCAAATTTATGACAACAGCGATAGAAAAAACTACTCAATGTTGACGCACTGATACCAAACTCAGCCGCAATCTGTTCCCAACTCTTTTCGGCTAAGGTGGCTAAGGCAATAGCTTGAAAATTAGCATCAGGGCGATTGCGAATATAGTGCCGTTTAAATTGATTGTCCGCATCGTCACGAATCCAATCGGCTATCTGATCGGACACCGGAATCGCGGCTTCGGGTTGGGGTATATTCTCTAAATCCGCCAGGGAGGAAACCGTCTGGAATGAATAATTTCGGCAGTCTCGATAGGAATCGAGGATTTGCTTATTCAAGCGAAAATTTACCCAGGTCATAAATTGTTGACGTTTGCCTCGATTGGGGTCATAGTAGTCAATGTGTTGGCAAATATACATCAAGGTTTGATTCACTGCCTCATCATAAATGAGGGCATAAAATTCGGGTTGAAATTGTCCCAGATGCGGGCGACTCAGTTTTCCCGATAGCCCAATGGCTTGCACCAATTCCCGCAAAGCGTGATTTCGGGCTTCGCTACCGGGGGGATGCTGTTGGGCGTCTAGGGCGAACTGTTTGAGAGACTCATCAGTGAGAACAGTTCTAAAAGCGCGATCGCGTCGGATACTGATCCAGTCTCTCACCCCAGGACTTGACAAATTGTACTGATTAATATCCTGTTCCAGAGTCTGCCTAAGTTGCTCTCGTACCTGCTGATAGATTGTCCAGTAAATCCCTGTCAGGGGTTGACGATTCAGGGGGCGACAAATTTTACGCGATCGCAGAATTTCATCAACCAGTTCGGTTACAGCATTGCGCCGTTGTTCTGGGGAGCATTTGTACTGCTGAACCTTGAGAATCAACGGCGTCAGTTGTTCATCCATAGTTATTCAATACTCAAAACTTAACCCTCTCCTTTTCCCACCGTCGTCATCTTCAATGTTTTGCCTTCGTTATTACTCTGGGAATATCTCCAGCTATTCTGCCTTTTGTGACAAAACTTAATGATTGGCAAACTTTGCCCTAGTGCGCCTGTTGGAGTTCGGGCTTATGACTCTAGACTTATCGAAAAGGGAAAAAGCGGAAGACTACCTCTCCTATCGGATTTTCTGATCAATCCAGCTTTGGCAAGTAACTGAGTTGGGTAAAAAAGTCATCCTCCAGTACAAGTCATCCTCTAGTACAGCCGTAAACTTACCCACGCCAACTAAATATTGAGGGAATCCCCACTTTCCTAGGGGTGGCAAACCGAACCCAATCATTCTGAGCGTTCTTGTACCTTAGATTATCGAAAGAGCAAGGCAAATCAACCTTCTCAACGCTCTTTGTGGTCATTACTGCAAATTGTAAGGAGGTAACAATTATGGCTTTAGTTCGTTGGCAACCGTTTCAAGAAATTGACAGCTTACAACGGCAAATGAACCGTCTGTTTGACAATTTAATGACGACAGACGGAGATGGGTGGGCAACTACGTTTACCCCAGCGGCTGAGATGCAGGAAACCCCTGATGCTATCCATCTGAAACTGGAAGTTCCGGGGCTAGAACCTAACGATATCGACTTGCAAGTCTCCGCTGAAACCGTCTCGATTAGCGGGGAACGCAAACAAGAAACTCAAACGGAAGATAATGGCACCAAGCGCAGCGAATTCCGCTATGGTAGCTTCCGCCGGGTGATTTATTTACCCGCACGAGTGCAGAATACTGAGGTTCACGCTGAATACAAAAATGGTATTTTGCACCTCACACTTCCGAAAGCCGAAGAAGAGAAGAATAAAGTCGTTAAAGTGAACATCGGCTAATCGTCTCTTACTGCTGGAGTTTCACAGCATCTTTGGCTAGAAGGGGTAATACCAAATTCGCTTTGAAAACCCTTTTTTGCTATGGCGATTGAAATCGCTGCTACACAAACTTTCGTCCGCCTACGCGGACTGGGTGATAACGAGGGTAGCTAACCCGGATTTGGTATAAAGGGTAAAGAAACAAGGATGTGTGGCTACTCTCTGCCATTTCATCCTTCCCCATTAAGACCATTGGGTTTCTGATGTAAAAGCTGGCTGAAAGCGATCAGAAATTCAATGGTTTTATCTGACCATTTTTTCAAGTCAGATCAAGTTGTGTAGTCGTTACCATAAAAGTATCAAGTCAGCATTCAACAATTTGAACAGCTCAAAACTTTAATTAACTCACTGAATCAGCAAGCCAAGGAACTGAGCAAGCGAACTGTGGAATTGAGTCAGCAAGTGCCACAAGTTTCACTCAACCAACTCGAAGCCCTACGAGATCAACTGCAAACGTTAGAAGTCAGTATTCGCGAAAATTTCTCCAATGCCGTCATTACCGGACAGCTAAAACAGCTTAACGAAATTCTCAGCCGAGCGCTGCAAACACCGACTAATCAACCTAGTTCTCCACCATCGTCTGATCCGCTTCCGGAAAACACACCCCTGCCAAATTTGACATCCTCTGAGGCGGTTGGTGAGTCCACGGATGGGTTAAACCCCTCGCCATAACTGACAGTTCCGAATAATAACGTTCATCGTCAAGGAGCTAAATAAAATGGCAGTTGAAACGAATAATAAACCATTCCCAAAACCCCCAAAACTCAAAGAAATTGGTGGTAGCCTGCTTACCTTCATCACCATCCTACTCCTATTGAATTTAGCGATTATTCCCAGCTTAGGTTCTCATTATCGAGACGTACCCTATAGTGACTTTATTGAGCAAGTCGAAGCGGGTAAAGTCAAGCGTGCCATTGTCGGACCTGAGCGAATTCAGTACACCCTCAAACCCGAACCTAACAGCCCTTCTGAACCTCCCCGTGTCTTCGTCACCACACCCGTAGCGATTGATCTGGATTTACCGAAGATATTAAGAGAAAATGATGTGGAGTTTGCCGCTCCGCCACCGGACAACTTGGGTTGGCTCTCAACGGTACTGGGTTGGAT
>CAZNNK010000113.1:0-11082 GCA_964574085.1 uncultured Coleofasciculus sp. | reverse complement strand
ACTCAACGGCACATCTTGACCCAGTTCCCGGCGTTCAAAGCTGAACGTATCTAATAAGGTAGCGCGGATTTTGGGTTCTACTGATTCCCACAGGTAGTCTGGCAAAACCCGCACCTTAGCCACAATGATTAGCAACATCAATTCCCGCACGGCGACTTGGATCGGCTGCTCCGGGTCGCCAAACTGGTGCAATGATCGGGTTAGGTTGCGGTACAAGTCCGAATTTTGATTAATCGGGATATCCTCAGCCCCAGTAATTGTTAGGTGAACTATCTGCTGACGACCATCTGAAAGCCGAGTCGCACTGGCTTTGCCAATTCCAGCAAACGTGCGGGCAAAGTCGGCATAGTCCTGTACCGAAACCAAGCGGTCTAGGGACATAACAGCTAGGGGAACATTCTTGCGGGCGCGATCGCGACTTTCTGGATTGGCGCCTCCTGTAGCGGGTAAGGGGTTGATCACTCCCTTAACTCCCAAGGGTTTGCTGGCAAGCTGGCTGATTTGCTCGGCTTTAACGTTGCCCGGTTTGCCAATGCCACTGCGGTAGGTGGCGGTGACATTTTCCATACCACTAGGCAAGCGAGCACCGTTCTCCCCATTGCCAAAGATGATCGTGGTTTTGTGCTGATTATCGGTACGGGTGATGAAGCGACGATCTGTCGGTTCCAGTCCCACAACGCTCTCGGCTTCGTGCCAGCGCACCTGATTAACTCGCACATCTAGGGTGCTTTGTGCCCCCGACGGAGTTGGTGCAGCCAGGTAGGTGAGGGGGGAATGGCGCAAGGTAAACTGCTGGAAGGCTTGACTCCCATCGCCGCTACCGAGAACGTCTTGGTGCGTCTCGCCGTGGGTTGCTTTGACAACGTTGCCGTAGATGGTGACGGTGTCGCGTTTATACTTGTAGGCTAGACTGTTCGCCAAAACCAGGACGGTATGGGTTTTATCTCCAGGCAACTCAGAATCGAAGCTCTGTTCGATACCCGCCAGCATGACCAGTTCGGCGGATTTAACCCCAACAACATCAACCCGTTCCCCTGAAACAATCAGCCATCGCCCTACTTCCAAGCCTTCGTATAAACCATCAAGTTCGATGCGAGTACCTGTTATCTCAGTTCCAATAGGTTCCTCGATTGGTACTTCGGCTAACTCCAGTTCTTCGCTCTGGACGTAGACAACCGTGCCGCGAACGGTACTGAAATCATCATCCTGAATCCACTGAGTTTCATCCAAATCGAGGCGGGTAGTTCTGCCCGTTAAACCGTAAGCGGCGAGAGAGCGAGTGGAGATGTTTCGTTCCTGAAGTTTCACATACCTTATTATGTTGTCGGAGTCGGGTTTTTCAATCGCGATCCAACTGCCGGGTTGGAGGTTATATTCGCTGTCTAGGTAGAGAATTGATGGTTCGTGCATGATTCAGGCATTGATCTAGAGGTTATGACTCATGATGCTAAATTAACCAAGATAGTTAACCCTAACTGTGGTTCGGGCAGTGCTAGTACCTAGAGATCCGCTTACAGTGAGGATAACGGTGTATGTACCAACAGAAAACGTATGTTCCGGATTCCGCTCTCTGCTAGTTGCGCCATCTCCGAAGTCCCAACTATACTCTGTGATATCGCCCTCAGATTGGTTGGTGAACTGAACTGTCAGCGAGTTTATTCCAGTCGGCGGATCTGGCTGCGTGCTGAAGCCAGCAGAAAGTCTCGCTGGCTGATTCACAACCGTTTGGTTAAGGGGATTATCGATACGCCACTCGCCATAAACAACAAGGTTTCTGTCTTGATTGTAGTGATCAGGTCGCAGCGGAGCGTTATGACCAAAGGGAGCCGCCTGCGCCCGGAAAACATAGACTTTGAACTGAGCCGGAGCCGTAACTGGCAAATTCTGCCATGCTTGATATAAACCCGAACCCAGAGTCGGTTTGAGAACACTCAGGAGTCGAGGTGCTACATCAGACTGAAGCTGAAATGTTTGTTGGACATTGCGAGGCAAACGCAGGCGGTTAGAGGGTTGTCGGGAAGGTAGGGTTGAGAGTCGCTGAGTCAATGATCCTGCCAAGAGTTTTTCAAAGGCAGACTTGCCATTTCCATCTTCACCAGCGCCATTATTCATTTGATTTTCCTCGGGTGGAGCGGCTTGAAGGGTTACTTTCGTGCGATTTTCAGCCCCTTGGAGTTCGACGGTTTTGACTCGGCGTAACAGCTTCGTTTCACCCAAGTCTAATAAAAGCGTGTCGTTGGGTTTGAGATTTGTCGCTGTACCCTGAAAATAGATCACTCCAGTGTCCTGGTGAATGTTTTGGGGTTTCTTTAACCTGGGCTTGAGTTCGTTCCACTCAGAACGCGCCGCCAACGTTTCAGCGGTTTCAAAGGACTGGGGCATTTCCCCGGAATCGGGAAGACTTTTGGCGCGAGTCCCTTGAGGGATATCGACCTTGTAACCTTGCTCTAGGGTAAAGGCGGGGTAGACGCTAGCCGATACACCCGGACGCAGCTTATAACCAACTAAACCCGCCAGTTCCGATACGGAACGGCGCTCTGTTGCTGTACGTAAATACCCCTCATTGGCGATGCGTTCTTGGTAGAACGTGAGGACATCCGCCACCGTTGCCCAGGCATCGAGCAAGGCAACGGAGAAGTCATCGGCTTCCCTTGTCTTCAAATTCCTTAGAGAGGGAAATTCACTGCTGGAAAGACGGGCTTTCATCGTCTCCAGAAACGTGGCATGGGTTCCGACTCGATAGGTGAGGGCATCTCGTCCTGGTCGGTTTGCCGTTGATAAGGGAGTCAGGGGGTCTAACCCTTTGCAGCAACCACAGCGTTCGTCTATCATCGTCCACCTCGCATGTCCAGTGTCAATTTGCCGTGTTCGGGGAAGTTCGGGTTGTTGTCTAGTCGGGCAATCTCTAGGGGACTCAGGGTTAATATGCCCCTGGCTAGTTCGCCCTGATTCCCTTCGTGTAACCGTTCCAATTTCGTGACGTTCACATTTTCCACCCCAGGAACCCCTTGCGCTACCGCCACTAACTGACTCAGGGCGATGCCTTCGCCAAAGGTCAGGTTATCCGGGTGGAAAACGCCGCGCTGACCGTTTGGCAGCAGACGGTTGCTGAAGCGATCCAGCAGCTCAGCTTTAACCTGACCGCGCAGGTAGTCGGGGTGAACGCATATAATCATGGCAATGTCAAGGGGAACATACCTTGCCCCTTCGACCACCAAATCGTGACCAATGCGGCGGTAGCGATACAAATGAGCAGCAATTTCCGCCAGCAGTGCGGCGTCGGCTTCCCTTTCACCCAGGGGATCGACCACGACTAATACCTCATACCAACTGCCCGTCCAGCGCCGCTTGGCGGCTGCCCGTTGTACTCTCATCGGGAAATCCCGGATCACGATTTGGGCATAGTCCTCAGCAGTGATCGCCCGTTGTAACCTCTGGCGAAAGGCATGGGGCGCGAACAGCTTCACCTCCGATAAGGGTTCAGGCGGCGTTCCGCCCACAGCCGGCAGGGGGTTGTGGGGCTGTAACGTCCAGCCACTTACCCGAGTTTGGCGGAAGACAACGTGGGACAGGGTTTGAGCCCCGACATTGCCCGCCACTCCGTTACCAATCCGATAGATGGCTTGAAACTGCATGCCTACCTCTGGCATCCGTCCCAACTCATCATCGCCAAACCGCAGGTGCGCTCTCCTCTCATTGTCCATTTCGACGACGAAGTGGAGGTTGTTCGGGTAGCTTGCCAGTAAATCAGGCTGGGGCGTCCAATGCAGGTGATCGCTAGACCCTGAGTTCTCTGATTCGCCTAGGGTACTGGTTAGGTCAAGAATCTGAGGCAGCGCCTGACGCGGATTTTGCTGGAGTAGCCGCGAAGCTGGGGCTTGGCTGAGTTCGGACGGGGAAAGGGGCTGGCTAAACGTCAGGGGGGTTTGCTGCAACTGGGGTGAGAATCGCTGTGCCATAACTGTGACTTGACCGGGTTGCTCGATCCCTTCGCATTCGGCGATCGCCTGTTTTTCCCTGACTGTTCCCAAATCCTCTGGCGCGACTGTCCGACCGTGGTCTACTAAGATGACATTTCCCCGTGCTACACTAATCTCTTCAATCCGTTCGCACATCGGCGCCCGTCCGATGGCAGAAATGCACAGGGGAAACGGCAGGGCATCTTCGGTTTTCCATTCAATTTCCACAATCGGGGTTGGCATTTCCCCAACGTTTTCAATCTGCTGGGGGTAAAGCTCATCGACTCCCGCGTCCACCCGAGTCAGCCGCACCCCATGGCGGTGATTGGTATCAGCATCGCCCGGGTTTCCCGTTGTCGCGCCTTTGACTTCGACAAAAATCAGGATATCTCCGACCTTCAGGTGCAACTTGCGGTCGAGTTGGGGCGACGGCGGTGTTTCTGGAGGGGGTTCGCAGGGGTCTTTGGGTTCAGTTGGTTCAGTAGCGGCGGGAGCGACCCATTCATCCAGTAATGTCGCCGTTGTCGCTCCTTGGGGAAGACAGCATTCGGTATTTCCCCAAGTGTAGAAGGAAATTTGGTTGTGAGCCACATACAGAGGAATCGGCGATCGCGTCATTGGCTCGAATACTTCGTACTCCGGGGCGGGAATGTTGCTTAAATCATCAGGGGTGAGAATCGTACCCGGGGCAGGAGGAGCATTTTTATAGCGGGTAATCAAATAAACATCCGTCGGTAATTCCCCATCAACACTGGTTTCCAGCCACACCCACGTTCGGCTGTTGCTGCCTTCGTGCATGGAATAATCCACCAACCGGACATGGCGGCGCACGGAGATACGCTGGCGAGCGGTATTGAGGTAAGCTTCTGTGGCAACGGCATCTTGGTAGTAGCTGAGGTAATCGCCAACGTAAGCCAGGAGTTCGACTAAGGTAACACCTAAATCCGGAACATGGCGTTCCTGCCAGTCGGGCATTAGCAGCGCCAAGCGGTCGAGAATCAACTGGCGAAAACTGGTATAATCCTTAGCCAGGTAGTTAATATCGGGTTCTGGGCGTTCCTCTGGCGGACAAATCGGTTGAGACTGGCAATCTAGTTCACTGGGACAGCCAACTTTGAAGCTGAATGTCACTTGGGCGTAGCGGGGATCAAAATTTGGATAGGGGCGATCGCTGGGTTGACCTTGTTCATTTAACGCCACCAGGCGTAGGGTGTAGGTAGAGAAATCACCCGGTCGATCAACGATAACTCGCAAGCAACCATCCAGAGTCGGATCATCCCGGCGTTCCACCTCCAGCCCAATCACCTGAATGTGGCGGATGCGCTGACCGCCTGTAATCTGGATATTTTCCTTAACCAGTTGTTCGGGTATCGCACCGAGAAAGTGAACGCACAGCGATCGCTGGTCATCACTCACCTCTACATAATCCAGCCCGTTTTTCCCTCGCTGGCGGACGGCGTGGCGGCGCTGTTCGGTTTGACAGTTGAGAGTCGGCTCGTTCATCGTACCCCCTGGCGCTCAAAGATGTCCGTGCGTTGTTCCCCGCTGCGCCGTACCCGATACCGAACCAGCACCCGCAGTTGGGCATCTTCGCTGGTCACTTCCAGGTTTTGGACTTCAACCAAATCCCCCAACCACTGTTGCACGCCAGACTGAATCGTATATTGCAAAGCCGTTGCCAGTTCGGGACTGTTCGGGGCAAAGATCAGTTGCCATAAACCACTGCCAAAGTCGGGGCGATTCAGCCGCTCACCAGGATTCGTGAACAGAAATTGTTCAATCAGATCGCGGATATGATCGTCATCGCTGGTTGTTGCGGTGCGACCTCGACCATTAAACTGGAACGGAAAATCGATGTTTGTCATTATATCCCCTTCACCCGTACCTGGGTACTGGCGACCGTGGCAGGTCCTTGGGGAATCTGTTCGGCGCTTTGACCGATACCGCTGCTGCTTTGCAGTAATACAGGCTTGCCATTGACCCGCACCCGCTGGGCGGGTACGCTCCAGCGCACGGTTACGCAGGGTTGGGGTTTGGTTCCAGGAGGTGCAGGCACTTGAAACGGACAACCTGTTACCGTAAACGAATCGGTCGCCGTAACCACCGCTTGACCGCTGACTTTAACCCGGGTATTGCTCGTTTGAGCGCTCACCGCCGCCGTGTGGGGACAAAACACCTGGGCACCGACGTGCAGAATCGGACTTGACATTAGATCACCTCCAAAGCGCCATTGTTAACCGATACCTGGGAACCTGTCAGTTTTATACTACCTTGTCCGGTGGTAATTTCAATCCCTTGGCTGTCTAGGGCAATTTTCATCCCATTTTGGGTTTCAATCGTGATGCTGCTCTTAGCGGATACGTCGTTGATAGTGATCGTCCCGATATCGGTTTTGAGGACTTTCAACGTCGGTTCAGGTGGAGTCGCCGGCACCTCTCCTGTTGCCCAGAAGCAGCCCGTCCAGATCGGATACTCGGGGTCGCCGCTTTCAAATTCAATCCAAACCGAGGCATCAACTGGGGGAATGAAGTACCAGCCCACTCCCTTGCCCGCATAGGGAACGTTGGGCATCGCCCAGCCACTTTTTTGTTCACCGAACACATCGGGAACCTTTGCCCGCACTCGCCCCAAGCCGTTTGGGTCTTTGTTGTCGGTGACGACGCCCCGATATTTCCCGTAATAGCGATTATCTGCTCCGTTCATGTTCATCCCCCCGGACTGACTGCGCCTCGTCCTTCCCGGGCGAGGGTAAAGTCCTGTTTGTACTCGTCTAGCTTAATTCGGTGAGTGACTTTTTTGACATAGTATGTCCCATTATGGGCTTGACCCACACCGCGCACGTCCACCAGGCGACGCGATCGCAAGGCTCGACCGTAGCGCACGGTGTCGAGGGTTCCGGTAGCAGTAGCGGTATCGGTGGCGGAACTGGCAGCGACGAGGGCATGTAGGGCTGCCTGAATCGGGTTAAGTTTGGCGGTATCTGGGACTTGGGTTTTCCGTAGAGGTGTGGCGGGTTGGCTAGTGAGGGGAGGTGACAATAGATCGGGGACGGGAATGGAAACGGTTAACCCAGTCCGGGGTTCAATGATGCTGACTTGAGGTTCCTCCGGTTCGAGGGCATTGAAGTCGAATTGGATCTGTTCAATGGTGGTGCGAGAACCCATGTTCGCCGTCAGGGAAGGTTGAGGTGTACCCTGGCGATTTTCCGGTCCCCAATAGGCAGTATTTACTCCCGCAACGGCGGTTGACTCAATGTAGAAAACGTGGTTGTTGCGTCGGGCGAGTTCTTGGATGAAGTTCAAGTCGGTTCCCTGTTGACTGGTGATTCGCTCAGTTTCTACGGGGACTTCAGACGTGCGCGTTACCTCTGGCACTAAACCGTAGGATGAGACAATCTGAGTCACGATATCTGAGTCGGAGAGATTGGCATAGGTTTCTTGCTTGTGTTCCAGATCCAGTTCTAGGCTGATGTCTTCCCCTGTAACCATAAGCCGCGATTGTCCGGGTTGTTCACTGGGGATGACTTGGTGTCGGGTAATTTTACCATCTATGAGGACTTGCGGCAGTACACCAATAATCACCGTAATGATGACCCGATTGGGGGGATTGAGTAATCCGTCGCGCAGCAAACCGTAGTCGCGCAGGGGATCTTTGCCCAGGGTGAAGGTCATCTGGAAGCCGTCGCGATCGCGATCGTTGTTCTGCACTTCTAGGTTGACCAGGGACTTGACCACAGAATAGGGCGCTGGGGTGGGAACGTTCTGTCCGATCAACAGTTGTAAGCGGATACTCGATGCTAGCATGGGTCAGCCTCCCTGAATGAGGGGAATCTTTAGGCGTCGTCCGATTTCGGCAGTGAGTTGTTCGGGGTGCATGGCAAGGTTGGCATCGGCTAACCGCCAGAACTGTTCGGGATCACCCAAGTATTGAGCGGTGATATTGTCGAGGCGATCGCTTTGGGTGACCTGATGTTCAGTCAGAACTGTCGGACGGCTGGTGGGTAAAAAGCGCCGCCGCAGGTAGGGGATTTCTCGACCGTCTTTGGCGGTGAGTTTGGTGATTTCGATGTTATGATACCGACTGGTCATGGGAAACATGGGTCACCTCACAAAAGTTTCAAGCCACTGCCAATGTTTTGTACACTGTTAAATACGTTCGTGGTTGCCATCACCTCTTTCTGAATCTGATGGGTGAGGAAGAGGTAGTGACCCACCTGGCTGGGACTTAAATCGACGTAGCTGAGAACGAGCAGCGACAGTTCGACGTTAGCGCGGATGGGATTGAGCAGGGCATCGTATGCCTCTTCGGTGATGCTAAAGCTGGTTAGGCGCACGGGCAACACTCGCTTATCGCCCCAAACAAATAGGGTGGGCGGTGCGGTAGGGGGAATAATCTCTAGGTTTCCGGCTTGGGCTAGAGTCTCGTTCCTCAAGACGGTGCTGCTCTTGGGATAGAGTAACATCTCTAGGGCAGAGAGGGTGGGGTAGATGCCGGAAACCAATTGGGCGGGATTAATTAGATCGACTTGATCGGTAATGTCGATTTCCACGCTCAGGGAAATGGTTTCTTTGGGTGGACCGGTGAGGCGAAAGGCTTCCGAGCGATCGCCTTCTGCTTCTCCCATTGACCTCGCGTCCAGTCGCCGCGTCATCGTCTCCGGGTTGTACTGGAAGACGATTACGCTAGCCAAGGGATTGGCTGGGTCGAGTCCGACAAGTGCCCCTTTGAGCAGGCGGGGAGAACCGGGGAAGGTGGTCATGGATAAGGGCTTTTAATCCTGACTAATTTGTGATTTGATTGGGCATTTTATGGTATAGTGCCGCTTTTTATTAATCTCTGGGATTTTGTCGTCGTTCTCGGTTAGAGTAACATCATTAGGGGAATTTAGCTTTAGTTGTTCAGTGAATTTAACGTTAATTTTAGAGTTTGATCAGATTGCGCCAGAAATGACTGGTGCGATCCCTTCTGGCATCAAAGCAATGCCCTGCGGATGGGCTAAAGCCCTTACTACGAACTTGCGAACTGGCGCGATCGCGTTTATTCGAAAAGCCCGATGAGAATTTGGGTGAGCTGTTCTAGGTCGTCGGGTACCCGATATAAGGTAATGTCTTGGGTGATGCGATGTTCGGTTCTCTCTATTTTGCCAAATCGCCAAGCATCTCCAATCGTGACAGCACCGTAGAGAATGTTTTGTTCTTCAACTTGGGTTAATGCTATCAGTTCCACGGCTAACTGTGTGAACCCTCTAGTCAAGTCATCATGTTTCGCCTCAACCACAATCAGACGTGTCTTCCCCCGCAAAAGGTAATCCAGGTTTCCTTTGAGCCAATGATTTACAGTTAGAGGGTATTCAATACGAATTTGGCACTGGCATAACCGGGCAACTTCCAGCAGTACAGGAAAGACCAAAGCTTCCCGCCGCGCCGCTTCGTTACTCAAGCTGGTTAATAGGAGAGTGTCCTCTAGCCGCTGCTGCAATTCTGGGAGTTGGTCGAGTTGTTTTTGAGAGAGGGGTAAGGATAGACGTGACTTGTTAAGGGTGTAATCAAACTCGGCAAGAATATCCTCTGCCTCGTAAGGCATCTGGAAATAAGATCGGAAGGTATAGGATTGTCCTTCTTGTAGAATTTTGGTCTTTGGCATTCGCGGCTTGTCCTTTTGATGTCATCCCAATTCTAATCAGAGGGGTAGCCTCGAGAGTGAAAAACTCTCCTTTCATCTCCAAGCAACAGGCGATCGCAACACTTTATTGGTGGTACTAAGCCAACTTAGCTGGCCAGAGAGAGGAAATCGCTGGCTACGCTCGACTAGCGAACCACGTTCAAAAGCTTACCCTGAACAGATTCTAAATAAAATTTGTTGTCGAGTTGTAGCGTGAATCGGTCAACCCAACCTACTGGCGTGGCACAGCTAAAAGGGTGGAATAGATTTTACGATTAAATAGTTACCCTATCACAAAGCCGTGCGTCCAATCTCGACATGAATCTCTACCAATCTGTTCGATCTAAATTGGAACTGGATTAACCATTTTGCCTCGAAAATTAGCAAAAAATTTTTTGCAGGTGTTGAACAGTAAATAATATTGTCAACAAGTTCTGAACACTCGAATTCCTGGCTGGCGGCGAACTGCTTAACATCGACTACAGTTGCTTTATCTGGTAAGTTAGCTTGAAGCTCTGCTTTAACTTGCTCAGGGTCAGAAAATTTTCTCCATTGAATCTTCTTGTTTTTTGTCATATTCATTTGAGTTATCTAAAATTCATGTTATATCGGAGGATGTCCAAATCCTGGAGTCCTCCACGATGAGACGGGTGAACTCGTTGGTAAACCACAATTAACAAGAAGAGTTTTAACGACCGTGTTACTGTTGGGACCCAGAGGATTGTAAGGAATGCAGCTTCTGTGAATTCGTGTTAGTTCCCTGGAAAAGCAAGCCGCCTTACCTCTCGTTGCTGAGCCTATAGCAACAGTAACTGAAGGAGCGCCAGGACTCCAATCAATTGTACCTGGTAGGTATCGACCACTATCAGTTTTGATTCCATAAAATGGCGCTCTTGTTCCAGGGCATCGGTTGCTTGGACCACCTCGATAGAACCATTGATCGCCAGAGCGATCAGTTTCTACTATGAATAAGTGTTGAAACCCAAAGATACCGACAGAAGCAGCTCCCTTAGATCGAACATCAATCTGAGGTGTGATAGTGGCTAGTGTAGTCGCACCCGAACTTGTGGTTTGTTTGCCGCCCGAAGTTGAAGTTGCCGTAGTTGCTCGCCGATCGCGTTCTAGCAATCCCTGATATCCCCCACCGGGTGCAAAAGGAGTCACAAGCTGCCGCTGAATCGTTCTCGCTGAAGCGGGAGTGACACGAGGATTAACCATCTGTTCGCCGCTTTGAGTTGGTGATAGTTGTGCGGACTGATCTACACTCTGGGCGACTTGCTCTGCTTCGCTTTCGTATCTATTGCTTGGCTGATCCAGAGTTAGAGTGCTGCTGTCAATTTCGGGTGTTTTACTTTGTTGGACGACGTGAGTGAGTTCGTGGGCTAACAACCGCTTGCCCTGTGTCGTGTTTGGAGCATATTGACCAGCCCCAAACACAATATCCGGCTTTACTGTGTAAGCC
>CAZNNK010000112.1:5145-11085 GCA_964574085.1 uncultured Coleofasciculus sp. | reverse complement strand
TAATACGCTATTGGGCAATATTAACTGGATGCGGGCAAGGGAAGCCGATTTATCTCATCCGTTGTGGGGGAACCAAATCGAAGACCTCAAACCCACAGTTGCTCCGGATAATAGTGACTCCGCTACCCTGGATAATATCTTTGAGTTACTCGTGCGATCGCGTCGTAGTCCTTTGGAAGCCTTGATGATTATGGTGCCCGAAGCCTACCAAAATCAACCCGATTTGCAGGATCATCCGGAAATTGTTGATTTTTACGAATATTACAGCGGCGTTCAAGAACCCTGGGATGGTCCGGCGCTGTTAGTCTTCAGTGATGGTCAAGTCGTGGGTGCAACCCTTGACCGGAATGGACTGCGACCAGCCCGTTATAGTATTACTCGGAATGGGTATGTCGTTGTCGGGTCAGAAGCAGGTGTCGTAGACTTACCCGAAGCGGACATCGTGGAAAAGGGTAGACTCGGACCCGGACAGATGATTGCTGTGGATTTAGCCAACCACGAAATTCTCAAAAATTGGGACATCAAACAGCGAGTTGCCCAACGGCTACCCTACGGCGACTGGCTGAAACAACATCGTCAGGTTTTATCCCCTCAACCCTTTACCGATACAACCCAACTCGACGCCCAAACCTTACTCCAGCAGCAAACCGCCTTTGGGTATACGGCTGAGGATTTGGATATGATCCTGGAACCGATGGTGAGTCAAGGGAAAGAACCGACATTTTGTATGGGGGATGATATTCCCTTAGCCATCCTCTCCGATAAGCCGCGTCTGTTGTATGACTATTTCAAACAACGGTTTGCCCAAGTCACCAATCCACCGATTGACCCCTTGCGGGAAAGTCTGGTGATGTCCTTAAGTATGGAACTGGGTGAACGGGGGAATCTGTTAGAGGCTAAACCGGACTATGCCCAACTGCTGAAACTGAAAACTCCGGTTCTGAATGAAGCGGAGTTAAATGCAGTAAAAGCCTCTGGGTTTGCTACTACAGAACTCTCTACATTATTTGAGATTAGCGCGGGTCCGGATGGGCTAAAAGATGCCATTGACCGATTATGTGACCAAGCCGATCAAGCGGTGAAATCTGGCTCAAAAGTGCTGATTTTGAGCGATAAAATTGGCGGGAGTGTGGGTGAAAACACCAGTTATATTCCACCCCTATTGGCAGTTGGGGCAGTTCACCATCATCTGATTCGCGAAGGGTTGCGGATGAAAGCCTCCCTGGTGATAGAAACGGCGCAATGCTGGAGTACCCATCATTTTGCTTGTTTAATTGGCTATGGGGCTTCCGCCGTTTGTCCCTATTTGGCATGGGAATCTGTGCGTCAGTGGTGGTCGAATCCCAAAACCCAGAAACTGATGGATCGGGGTAAAATTGAACCCTTAACCATTGAAGCGGCACAGAAAAATTACCGTAAGGCGGTAGAAGCCGGGTTATTGAAAATCCTGTCTAAAATGGGGATTTCTCTACTCTCGTCATACCAAGGGGCGCAGATTTTTGAGGCATTGGGAATTGGTGCAGAGGTATTAGATTTAGCCTTTCGCGGTACAACCTCCCGCCTAGGTGGATTGAATCTGGCAGAATTGGCACAGGAAGTGATTGCTTTCCATCAACGGGCGTTCCCGGAATTGACGGGTAAGAAACTGGAAAACTTTGGCTTTATCCAATACCGTCCCGGTGGGGAATATCACATGAATAGCCCGGAGATGGCAAAGGCGTTGCATAAAGCCGTGGCATCCTTTAATGGTAATGGTCAGGGTTCGTCGGTCAAAAACGGAAACGGCAAAACTGACGACGACAAGACCGCTTATGACCACTATGATGTCTACAAAAAATACCTGGAAGACCGCCCTGTTACAGCGTTACGGGATTTATTAGACTTCAACAGCGATCGCGCCCCGATTCCCATCGAGGAGGTCGAACCTGTGGCGGATATTGTCCAGCGTTTCTGTACGGGGGCGATGTCCTTGGGTTCCCTCTCGCGAGAGGCGCATGAAACCTTAGCCATCGCCATGAATCGGATTGGCGGGAAATCCAATTCCGGTGAAGGGGGAGAAGACCCCGTTCGGTTTAAGGTGTTGGATGATGTGGATAATCAGGGGAATTCGCCCACATTGCCCCATCTTAAAGGACTACGAAATGGGGATACTGCCAGTTCCGCCACCAAACAGGTAGCCTCCGGGCGCTTTGGGGTGACGCCAGAGTACCTGATGAGTGGCAAACAATTGGAAATTAAAATTGCCCAAGGTGCGAAACCGGGAGAAGGGGGACAGTTACCCGGGAAAAAGGTAAGTCCTTATATTGCCATGTTGCGGCGGTCTAAAGCCGGTGTCCCGCTGATTTCCCCACCGCCTCACCATGATATCTATTCCATTGAAGACCTCGCCCAGTTAATTTTTGACCTGCATCAGATTAACCCCGAGGCGAAGGTGTCGGTAAAATTAGTGGCAGAAATTGGCATTGGTACGATCGCCGCAGGGGTGGCGAAGGCAAATGCTGATGTGATCCAAATTTCCGGTCATGATGGCGGAACCGGCGCCTCTCCCCTGAGTTCGATTAAACACGCAGGTGTTCCGTGGGAATTAGGGGTTACCGAAGTCCATCGGGCGCTAATGACCAATCAATTGCGCGATCGCGTGATTTTACGGGCAGATGGCGGCTTCAAAACGGGCTGGGATGTGGTCATGGCGGCGTTAATGGGCGCGGAAGAATATGGCTTTGGTTCCGTGTCAATGATTGCGGAAGGCTGCATCATGGCGCGAATTTGTCACACCAATAACTGTCCCGTTGGTGTCGCAACCCAGCAAGATCATTTACGCAAGCGGTTTACCGGAATCCCCGATCATGTCGTCAACTTCTTCTACTTTGTCGCCGAAGAAGTGCGATCGCTCTTGGCACGGTTAGGCTATCGTAAGTTAGACGAGGTAATTGGTCGGGCGGATTTACTTAAACAACGTGAGGATATCGCGTTAACTAAAACGTCCACCATATCGGTAAAATGCTTAACCGATTTACCCGATACAAGTCGCGATCGGTCCTTCCTCAACCATGAGGCGGTTCATAGTAATGGACCCGTTCTCGATGATCAACTCCTGGCTGATCCAGAGATTCAAGCCTGCATCGCCAACCAAACCTCACTCACCAAAGACGTAGCGGTTCTGAATACCGACCGAGGAGTTGGCGCCCGTCTAGCGGGTGCGATCGCTAAAAAATACGGCGATACTGGCTTTGAAGGCGAAATTACCCTCAACTTCAAAGGTGCAGCCGGACAAAGCTTTGGTGCGTTTAATCTACCTGGAATCACCCTCAACCTAGTTGGGGAAGCCAATGATTATATGGGTAAAGGAATGCATGGGGGTGAAATTATCATCACGCCTCCCACTGACGCCACCTACAACCCCGCCGAAAACGTAATTGTCGGCAATACCTGCCTCTACGGTGCCACAGGCGGTACTCTATTTGCCAATGGCTGGGCGGGTGAACGATTCGGCGTCCGCAATTCTAAAGGTCAAGCCGTGATTGAAGGGGCTGGCGATCACTGCTGTGAATACATGACAGGCGGTGTAATTGTGGTACTCGGTCATGTAGGGCGCAATGTCGGTGCAGGGATGACTGGCGGGTTAGCCTACTTCCTGGATGAAGATGGCAACTTCCCCGCCAAAGTCAACCCCGAAATTGTCAAGATGCAACGGGTGACCACATCGGCTGGGGAACAGCAGTTAAAAGCCCTAATACAAGCCCATGTTGACCGCACTGGAAGTGTGAAAGCCAAGACAATTCTGGCGAATTGGTCAGACTTCATCGGCAAATTCTGGCAAGTCGTGCCACCCTCGGAGGAGGATACCCCCGAAGCCAATCCCGAAGCCGTGGCAGAACGGGAGTTGAGTCCAGTTCAGTAAAACCGTAGGGGCGCACCGACGTGCGCCCGTGTCAACTTAAGCGCCAAAAGCAGGGGAAGCAGGGGGAGCAGGGGAAACAGAGGAAGCAGCAAAGGGGCGGGTTTTACAGATAACTTATGGCAAAAACTGATAACTTATAAGTAGTCGGACAAAAGTTCTGGGAACTGTGCAAAGTTTTGTAAATGCGACTCTAATTCCCTTGAGGCAAAGGTTACAAGCATTTTTGGCTTTTGGGTACAGTGCCGTTTATTTATGTCCGACTACTTAGCAATCGCCATAGCGGTTAGGACACATCATTTGGTAGAGACGTTCCGCTGGAACGTCTCTACAACAGTTAACAGTTCAGTCTCTAAAAGAGCAAACATCTGGAGGACTGACTGGGCAATTTGTCTGTGCGATGGGATTGTCTTGGAGGTAAAGCTCGGTCAGATTGGTAAGTGCAGACAGAGGACTGACTTCTTTTATTTGGTTATCGCTCAGGTCAAGCGCAGTCAGATTGGTAAGTGCAGACAGAGAACTGATATCTTTTATTTGGTTAGAGCTGAGAATAAGCCCATTCAGATTGGTAAGTGCAGACAAAGGACTGATAGTTTTTATTTTGTTTTCCTCAAGGTCAAGCCATACCAGATTAGCAAGTCCAGACAGAGGATTGACATCTTTTATTTGATTACCGATGAGGTTAAGCTTCCTCAGATTGGTAAGTCCAGAGAGAGGACTGATATCTTTTATTTGGTTATTGTTGAGACCAAGCTCAATCAGATCGGCAAGTCCAGAGAGAGGACTGATATCTTTTATTTGGTTATTGTTGAGGTAAAGAAAAACCAGATCGGCAAGTCCAGAGAGAGGACTGATATCTTTTATTTGGTTATCGCTCAGGTAAAGCCAAGTCAGATTGGCAAGTCCAGAAAGAGGACTAACTTCTTTTATTTGATTGTTCGAGAGGTAAAGGCCACTTAAATTGGTAAGTCCAGAAAGAGGACTAACTTCTTTTATTTGATTGTTCGAGAGGTAAAGGTCACTTAAATTGGTAAGTCTAGAGAGAGGACTGACTTCTTTTATTTGGTTATCGCTGAGCAAAAGCCTAGTCAGATTGGTAAGTCCAGAAATAGGACTGATATCTTTTATTTGGTTGCCCATGAGGTCAAGCGTCCCCAGATTAGTAAGTCTAGAGAGAGGACTAACATCTTTTATTTGGTTGTTGCTCAGGTAAAGCGACTCCAGATTAGCAAGTCCAGAGAGGGGACTAACATCTTTTATTTGGTTGTTCCAGAGGAAAAGCGTCCTCAGATTGGTAAGTCCAGAGAGAGGCCTGACATCTGTTATTTGCTTATCGAAGAGGTCAAGCCAAGTCAGACTCGACAGAATTGCATCAGCTTGTTCACAATCACTTGTGCCTGCTTCTTCTAACAGTACCTCGACTGTTTTGCTTAAAGAGGCTGATAAACTGGCTCGTTGGAGACACCACTTTCTAAAAGAACTCCCTAGACTGGTTTGAGCAGTTGGTTGTGCGACGGGATTGTTTTCAAGTGTAAGCCACTCCAAATTGGTAAGTGCAGAGAGAGGACTCACATCTTTTATTCTGTTATCGTCGAGGATAAGCCTAGTCAGATTGGTAAGTGCAGAAATAGGACTCACATCTGTTATTTGGTTATTGTAGAGGTAAAGCTCAAGCAGATTGGTAAGTGCAGACAGAGAACTGATATCTTTTATTTGGTTTGAGCCGAGGTCAAGCCACTCCAAATTGGTAAGTGCAGAAATAGGACTCACATCTTTTATTTGGTTAAAATTGAGGTTAAGCCACTCCAGATTGGTAAGTGCAGAAATAGGACTCACATCTTTTATTTGGTTAAAACTGAGGTCAAGCCACTCCAGATTGGTAAGTGCAGAAACAGAACTGACATCTGTCATTTGGTTATTGACCAGGTCAAGGTCAGTCAGATTAGGAAGTGCAGACAGAGGACTAGCATCTTTTATTTGGTTATCGCTGAGGTCAAGCTCAGTCAAATTGGTAAGTGCAGACAGAGGACTGACTTCTTTTA
>CAZNNK010000112.1:0-5045 GCA_964574085.1 uncultured Coleofasciculus sp. | reverse complement strand
TTTGGTTATCGCTGAGGTCAAGCTCAGTCAGATTGGTAAGTGCAGACAGAGGACTGACTTCTTTTATTTGGTTATCGCTGAGGTCAAGCTCAGTCAGATTGGTAAGTGCAGACAGAGGACTAGCATCTTTTATTTGGTTATATTTGAGGGAAAGCTCAGTCAGATTAGTCAGTGCAGACAGAGGACTGACTTCTTTTATTTGGTTATTGCTGAGGTTAAGCCACTCCAGATTGGTAAGTGCAGAAAGAGGACTGACATCTGTTATTTGGTTGTTCCAGAGGGAAAGCCCAGTCAGATTGGTAAGTGCAGAAAGAGGACTGACATCTGTTATTTGCTTATCGAAGAGGTTAAGCTGAGTCAGACTCGACAGAATTGCATCAGCTTGTTCACAATCACTTGTGCCTGCTTCTTCTAACAGTACCTCGACTGTGTTTCTTAAAGAAGCTGATAAACTGGTTCGTTGGAGACACCACTCTCTAAAAGAACTCCCTAGACTGGGAGTGGCTGCTATAGCCACTCCATATCCCCATCCCCACATACTTAAGCAGAGGGCTAGCGCACTAATCTGTTTCATCTTCTAAGTTGATCTAGTAAATCCCTAGATTATCCCATCTAGAGGAATCTGGGGGTTAGTCATTGGGGAATGCGACTCAACTTGCCCCGATACGCAGGTTTCGTGATTTCCCGTAAAAAGTAAGGTGTTGTGTTTTCTCTTCAATCTTCCCCTAGAGGGAACCCGAAATCTACATTTTCCTTCATAATTTATAATTTAGTAAAGAGAGAAAAACTCTCCCTGATTTGTACTGCGACACCATCAACGTTGTATGGAAAAAAGCACTGCCATGGTTCAATACTCCATTAGTGCCACGAAAAATCCCAAAAAGCCGATCAAACTGAGCATCTGGGAATCGGCTGTGCTGACCGACTCTCGCGTTCGCCCTTTTCACTTCAAAGCGAATTATAGCTGTGAGACGCTACCCGAAGCCATGGAGATTCTCCAACAGGTTGAGGCACAATCCCAACAATACGAGGAAGTCGCCTAATCAAATCAAGGACATTGGTATGACAAATGACAAATGACAAATGACGAATGACGTAGCTTGCTTCTCAAGGGAGCGAGTATGACAAATGACAAAAAATTGCTATTTGTAACAACTTTTAAACTTTAGTAAATACTGTTTGGCAGCAAAGGAGAACCATGTTACTTTGAATATGGAGATCGTCCTCCAGAGTCATAACTGGAGAAAAACCAACGAAGAGTCAGAGGTTATGACGATCACTCCCAATCTTTGACTCTGTCACAGCAGTAACCAACCTAGCGTAGCAATAAGGGGTTAGATTCGGTGAAAACCGAAACCCAACTCAAGTCCAGAAAGACAAATTTATGCGGGTGGATAAGCGGTGAACCTGTGGAATCGGTAAACCTTAGTAAGATCAGATTAAAACCTGAAAAATTAACGGCTTGAAAAGTCCTAATGAAATGATCAGTTGGGTCTAATCGCTTTGGTTAGACCCAATTGATTATGGTTTATTGTAGGGGCGGATTTAGGGACTTTCGTTTCGCTATTGATGGTAACGCTTATGCAAAACCCGCCCTATTTTACAGGGAGATAAACGATAAACGTATTGAGTCATTAGTTATGGATAGAAATCAAATCACCCATAACTAATAACCAACTTGATTGATACGTTTACCGTACACTAATCGGTTCCGGTGGTTGATTCAAACCCTCTTCTGCCAGCATCGTATTTTCCAGAACCGTAAGCGCTTGCTTGTATTGGGGATCTTCAATTGTGGCACGTAACATCGGCTGTGAAACCAAACGCCGTCGTTGGGCGCGAGTTAAATCAATTTTCACATCTGGACTAATTCCCTTGTGATTAATATCAATCCCACTGGGAGGATAGTAGCGGGAAATCGTCACCGCTAACCCTGAACCATCCGATAAGGAATGAACCGACTGCACCACCGCTTTACCAAACGTCGTCGAACCAACAACCCTTGCCCGTTTATTATCCTTCAGCGCACCCGCGAGAATTTCACTGGCGCTAGCTGAATTACCATCCACTAAAACAACCAGGGGAAGTTGAGTCAGTGCGCTTTGATTCGCCGAAAACTTTTGTTCTCCCCCTTTGCGATCAATCGTGTGGACAATCTCACCCTCATCTAGCCACATTCTGGCAATTTCAATACTGGCGTACAATAGTCCACCTGGATTACCCCGCAAATCTAAAACATAACCTTTCACATCTTGGCTATTCAGATTGCGAATTGCCTGTTGCATTTGTTCAGGTGCATGGGAACTAAACTCATCAATACTGATATAACCCACCCGCATCTCACCTTCCTGCTTGAGGGTATAGTGTACCGATGGTAGCTCAATCTGAGCGCGGGTTAAAGTAACATCAAAATTATTTTGCCCTTGACGTGAAATTTTTAGGGTAACAGATGAACCCACTTCTCCCCGAATTAACGCCGAGGCTTCTTCCGCACTCATCCCTTGAGTAGACTTGCCATCAATGGCGATAATTTTGTCTCCCGCCTTGAGTTCGGCTTTAAACGCCGGTGAATTTTCAATCGGTTCAATAATAACCAGCTTCTGAGTTTTCTCATCCACACCCATGCGAATCCCGACACCAGACAGTTCACCCGCCGTTTGATCCGTTAACGCTTTGAATTGTTCGGGTTCTAAAAAGCGAGTGTAGGGATCACCCAGAGGTTCTAGGGCATCGCGAATTGCGTTGTACGCTTGTTCAGCAGACGTATAATTACGGTTAAGTAGCTGTTGACGGGTCGCTTGCCAATCCACTTGATTGAACGAGGGATCAACGTATTCCTGATTAACAAGTTGCCAAACTTCATCAACAACCGTCTTGGGACTATCCTCAAGCGCCGCAAAGACGGAACGATTACTACCAATTGGGGCTAACCATGATAATGTGGCTGTTGTTGCGATCGCACCCGTTACGAGGATGCTTTTCAGCCAAGGGAAAGTTTTGGGATATTGATTCATGGGAAATACGTCGAACAGACTATGGGTTGGTTTAAAGCGGACAGTCAAAGCGTACCCAGTCGTTAGCTGCAATAATTAGCATTCCCTGAATAGGGATAGCATGGTTTTGGCGGCATCAAATCCGTCTATTGCTACTATACTCAACTTATCTGGCTAATTTCCAGAAATTTTGTGCCAGTTGACCTATTGTCCTGGTGATGACGACAATGGCTTCGCCTCGGACAGTCAAAGTGAATCAAGTGGTAAGCCTCAGTGAGACGATTGATAACACGCCATTGGCTAGGGGTTGCGCGTTGGCTACTGTCTAAGCAACGACTACGCTGGTTAGGCTTAGGGCTATTGAGCCTAGTCGTTATTCTTAGTATAGGGTTACTTGCAAATATCTTCAGATTGGCGGCAGGAGCCGCTGCACCTGTAGATACGTTTTTTGTTTTGGGGGGAAGTATTCGCCGGGAGGTTTATGTGGCTCAGTTAGTGAAACACCATCCCCAAACGCCGGTTTTGATTTCTCAAGGCTCTGATGAACCCTGTATTTTGCTCATATTCCAAAAGTATAACGCGCCCATGGGTCAGGTTTGGTTAGAAAAATGTGCGGATTCCACGTTTGGTAATTTCTACTTCGGGATTCCGATTTTACGGCAGTGGGGGGTACGTCATGTTCAGTTAATTACCTCTCCCACCCATTTACCACGAGCGGGGTGGATGGCACAAATTCTGTTGGGGGCGAATGGGATTTGGGTAGATGTGGATACGGTACAGGAACAGGGAATTCCGGGGAATCAGGAATCCTGGTGGAAGACAGGACTGGATATGACGCGCAGTCTGATTTGGGCGCTATTGAGTCAGGGAATTCAGCCCCATTGTTCCCAGGTTACGCCACTGACTGAGGTGGATTTAGAGGCTTGGCAAAAGTCAGGATTCGACTGTGAGTATCAAGGGTGGTTGAAGCTGGATTATTGATTAGCGAAGCGCTGGTGTCTAAAAAAGAGTTGACTGTCACCGTAATAGGATGCCACAAATTCTGAGGTGGTTTCCAGATGTCCCATAAGTTGGGCATTTTGGCGATAACTTGGCTCGTCTATGATGTCAGCTTTCTGATCAGCGTTTTCGTCTCCTACGTTTTGGGGAACAACGGCATATAGGGAAAATAAACGGGTTCCAGCCGGAATCGTGGCAAGATCATCTCTGAAATCATGGGGTGGATTTTCAGAAAATTGAATAGTGGGATTGGGAACCAGAAAAAGGCGATAGGGATAAAAGGGCTCAGGTTCTGGATGACCCGTTTGGTCGATTTGGGCAAAGCCTTGCAAATAGAGTTTGCGGGGAAATTTGCTGACGCGGCGGAAGATTAAATTGATGAATTTAGGACCCAAATCATTTTCTGCGGGAACAATATTAGATAATTCATTGGCAAAGAAATTATAGTTATTACCTTGACCGCTAAGGGAAACCAACGCCGAGACATTTTCCGAGGGTTGACCGTCCACCAAAAGCTTGAGGGCTAACCCTGGGGCAAATCCGCGATCGCTGGGATCACCGGTGAGGGATAATCGTAACAGACCATAGTCAGCACCCTTAAATAAACCAGTAAATGGACTATTCGGGGTTGGGATCAACTTAACCTTAGCAACGCTGGCGTGGGCGTGAATGGCTTTGTTCCATTTGCGGGGTGCTTCATCGGATAAGCGATCCATTTTGATGCTTAAGAGAGTAAAAAATAAACCGATAACGTCAATTTTTTTGAGTGGGGGTAGGGTATCGTAGCGGGATGCTAAAATTCTTTGCTGCCAAAGAAAGTCCTGCTTTTTTGCAGCCGTCCAGGATTCATAGTCGGCAGGTAGGGGTTCTAGATTGCGGGCATTATGCCAAAATTTTTGGAGATTTTTCATGGGGCTTCCTTGGAGAAACAAAAGCGAAGCATCCTCTGGCTTCCCCGTGCAACAAAAGCGAAGCATCTTCTGCCCTCCCCCCTCGCAGGCTAACAGGTGTAGGTTTTTTATTTTAGGGTGGAGACAAGACAAGGAGGACAAG
>CAZNNK010000111.1:7480-11133 GCA_964574085.1 uncultured Coleofasciculus sp. | reverse complement strand
GCCAATCTTATCGGAATAATAACCCATCGTTTCTAAACTCAGCATTGCCACAATACTCAGTATAGCGAGTCGGATGGCTCCGGAGCGATTCAGGAGGGGAATTTTCCACGACGGTTTATTAGTTGAGTCATTGGTCATTGGTCATTGGTCATTGGTCAAGGCGGGGCGGGTGTAGTGGCGTGGCACACCTTAATTGGTGGATTAGAATTGTAGGGGCGCACCGACGTGCGCCCGATTTAACGATAAATCTATTCCACAATTTTAGCTGTGTCAGTCCAGTAGTGAGGGCTTTAGCCCTCTCCAGCTAGGCGTTAGAGAACTAAAGTTCTCACTACAAACAAAGTCTTATTTTAGCTGGGTCAGTCCAGTAGTGAAACCCGCCCCTACACAACTTCCCTCATCTCCCTCATCTCCCTCATCTCCCTCATCTCCCTCATCTCCCTCATCTTCCAGACGCGCCATGGCACGTCTCTACATTGCTTCCCCAGCTTCCCCAGCTAAGAAACCACCTCATCATTATTATTGGGCTTGGGAGGTAAGGTACAACAGTTAATATCATTCAAACAAACTTTACCCCACTGCAACGCCCAACGCACCAGTGCGACTCGATTATCGGTATGGGTCTTCTGCAAAATATTACTAATATGATTATCGACGGTGCGCTAACTGAGTTCCAAGTCATGGGCAATCTCCTGATTGGATAAACAAGCGGCGACCAGGTCTACAATCTGTAATTCCCGGTCTGAGAGAGAAACTGACTTATCCGACTTGCCACCAGTCATAGGTATTTTGCCCTTGGTAAATCTACTTATGCCTTTTTAATTCTAACGAACTCTGGGATACCTACACGCCATAACTCATCCTGGTTTGAGAGATTTATTTTAACCAGGGGTTAAGCCTCTGGTAGTCTGAGGAAAACGTTGAGGTGTATATTGCCGTGACTAATCCTCGTGTTCTCTGCCTCGGTGAAATTTTATTTGATCGCCTAGCCAATCAGATCGGGCGATCGCTCGAACAAGTCGAATCCTGGACGCCTTACCCTGGGGGAGCGCCTGCGAATGTGGCTTGTGCATTGGTTAAGTTGGGAACCCCGGCGGCGTTTATCGGAGCTGTGGGAGTTGATCAGCCAGGAAACCAGCTTGTCCAATTATTAGAGGATGTCGGGGTGGATAGTAGTGGGGTTCAACGTCATCCTACCGCACCAACCCGACAGGTTTACGTCCTGCGCTCAGAAAAGGGCGATCGCGAATTTGCTGGGTTTGGTGATTTCGACACCTGCCAATTTGCTGATGCTTTCCTTGACGCCTCAAAGTTACCCGAATCCTTATTCGAGGGGGCTGATTATTTAGTCCTGGGTACCCTGGAGTTAGCCTATCCCCAAACCCGACAGGCGATTTACCAAGCCTTGGATCTCGCCAATCGCTACGATGTCAAAGTTTTAGTGGATATTAACTGGCGTCCCATGTTTTGGTCAGATCCCAGTGAAGCAAAACCACTGATTGACGAATTTGTCAAGGAAATCGATTTTCTCAAAATAGCCAAAGAAGAAGGGGAGTTATTCTTTGATACCTCGGATGCAGGGGCGATTACCCATCGTCTGGATTCAGTGGAAGGGGTTTTGGTGACGAATGGAGATCAAGATATAACCTACTGTCTCGGTGAACAGGAAGGTACATTCTCACCCTTTACTATGAATGTGCAAGATACCACAGGGGCGGGTGATGGTTTTGTCGCGGGCTTGATTCACCAACTGTGTCAGAAGGGATTAAAATGTCTAGCGACGCCAGAGTCAGCACGAGATGTGGTCAAATACGCCAGTGCTGTGGGTGGATTAACGACACTCAAACCCGGTGCGATCGCGGCTCAACCTACCCGACAGGAGGTGGAAGCGTTTCTGAAAGATAATGGGTAATGGTTTAACCTTGTTTTTGCGATCGCTCTGTCACCGGATTATCTTGCGATCGCTTCTTGCGTTCTGCATATTCATGAAAGTTCACGACTTGAGGGTCAGAGGCAGCAATATCATCGTTAGCATTGGGTAGGGAACCCTCCGGTGGAATGGGTGGAGGCGTCATTGTAAAGTGCTGCATCGGAGGTGCTTCAACTTTTTGATACGTGACCCCACGAAATCGAAATGTTTTCACCGATAGTTGTTGCGGGTGTTGTGGCTGATAATAACGGACAGCTTGTTCTTTTGGAGAGGAGGTGACACCATTCCCTGAATGAGAGACACTCGGTTGAGTCACTGTTGCCAGTTTTCCGTTAACCAGGGTGATTTTTTTCTGGTGTAATAATTCTTTCAACCTGTCCCAATTTCCTTGAGGATTCTCTTTTAACCAAGCGTCCACAGCGTTTATGGCTGGAACAGGAGGTAAGTTAAATTGCATCAAAAGAATAGCGAGAACTTTTCCTTCAGTTGTCATTTTTTTTTGTAAGTTAGAAAGCAAACAGTTGGGACAGCAGATACACTGTGGAGGAGTGATATAAACTCTGGAAAAAGAAAACCCTGATCCGAATTCTTCATTTTGTTAAGAAAGTTGTCTATAATTGTCTTCGCCATCCGGATGTTACTGCCTCAGCCATTTGGCGTAAATTTTTCAGCCATTTGGCGGATTGACTAGATTGGTCATTTGTCCTTTGTCATTCGTTTATGTCATTTGTTTGCTCCCCTGCTCCAAAAATTAAAATCGCTCAATCCCTTGTCAGTAGAGACGTAGCATTCTACGTCTCTACATTTTCCTATTGCCTATTCCCTCCCCGCGTAGCGCTATAACTGATGTTTCGGCGATCGCTTCTTGTGTTCTGCTTATTCATGTTGAGGATCAGACATGGGTATATCCATTACAGGGATAAGCTCCTGAAAGAAAAATTGTCAATGGCTTTTTCTTGAAGATTACGTGAAGATTAAGGACTAGGTTAGTAAAGATTCTGTAAAGATGATGCTTCAAGGTAAATTGATGTTAAAAAAATCTATATGCCATGTATGCGAGAAGCGAGGTTGGGGTGAAAAATGCTCTTGGGAAAAACCGATAATGATGACAATACCGTAATTGTTCCCTTCAATGTTCTTACACCTAACCTAGAAGTATCAGCGACACAAGTAACTGACGCTAATGGGAATCCGGTAACATCAGTAGCCGCCGATGAAAGAGTAACTCTGTCTTGGACAGTATTAAATAGTAGTACCACGGCAACGGCAGGAGCCAATTGGTGGGATAGAGTCTATATTTCCCAAGATACAACCCTTGATAGTTCGGATGTGCTGTTGGTGAACCAATTTATCACTTCACCTACACCGTTAGCCGCCGGAGATGACTATACCATTAACCTCAATGCGACTATTCCGGAAATCGCCACAGGGAATTACTTCTTCCTGTTTAAGGCTGATGGCAGTGAGCAACAGCAAGAAGCTGATGAAACCGATAATATTAGAGCGATTCCAATTCAGATTGATGCACCGAATTTAGAAGTATCAGCAGCGCAAGTAACTGACGCTAATGGGAATCCAGTAACATCGGTAGCGGCAGATGAAACGGTTAGTCTGTCTTGGACAGTATTAAATAGTAGTACCACGGCAACGGCAGGAGCCAATTGGTGGGATAGAGTCTATATTTCCCAAGATACAACCCTTGATAGTTCGGATGTGCTGTTGG
>CAZNNK010000111.1:0-7380 GCA_964574085.1 uncultured Coleofasciculus sp. | reverse complement strand
TGGTACGATAGAGTCTATATTTCCCAAGATACAACCCTTGATAGTTCGGATGTGCTGTTGGTGAACCAATTTATCACTTCACCTACACCGTTAGCCGCCGGAGATGACTATACCATTAACCTCAATGCGACTATTCCGGAAATCGCCACAGGGAATTACTTCTTCCTGTTTAAGGCTGATGGCAGTGAGCAACAGCAAGAAGCTGATGAAACCGATAATATTAGAGCGATTCCAATTCAGATTGATGCACCGAATTTAGAAGTATCAGCAGCGCAAGTAACTGACGCTAATGGGAATCCGGTAACATCAGTAGCCGCCGATGAAAGGGTTAGTCTGTCTTGGACAGTATTAAATAGTAGTACCACAGCAACGGCGGGAGACAATTGGTACGATAGAGTCTATATTTCCCAAGATACAACCCTTGATAGTTCGGATGTGCGGTTGGTAAACCAATTTATCAACTCACATACACCGTTAGCAGCGGGAGATGATTATACAGTTACCAGTAACTGGACTATTCCCGAAATTGCGACAGGGAATTATTTCTTCCTATTTAAGGCTGATGGTAGTGAGGAACAGCAAGAAACAGATGAAACTGATAATATTACGGCGATTCCAATTCAGATTGATGCACCCCCTGACTTAGTAGTCAACTCCGTAACTGCACCAGCAACAGCCAACTTTGGTGATACCATCACGATTGATTGGCAAGTTGCCAACTCAGGAATAGGAACGGCTACCAGAACATGGCGCGATCGCGTCTTTCTTTCTAGTGATAATACCATCAGTACAAATGATACTATCTTACTGACCGAATTTGCTCCGACGACTCTCGCTTCAGGTGAAACCTACAATCAGTCAGTATCCGTTACTTTACCCTTAAATAACTCCATCACAGCGGGGACTTACTTCCTCTTGGCTGAGACGGATAACCTTGAACAACAGTTCGAGACGAACGAAACAAATAATGTTAACCTCAGCCAAATTGAACTGACGATTCCGCCAATACCAGACTTAATTGTTAGTGACATTAGCGCTCCAAATACCGCTGTTTCCGGACAAGGAATAGGGGTTTCTTGGACATTGACGAATCAAGGAGATGGCACAGCTAGTGGCACTTGGACTGACCAAGTTTTCCTCTCTGACAATCTAACCGTTGGTAACGATCAATTCCTCGATTCCTTTACTTTTACCGGGACTCTTGCACCCGGAGAATCGATAACTCGCACCCAGATAGTAACTGCGCCAATCGATTTCGCGGGTGATCGCTATTTCGTCGTTGATACGGATACAAATAACCAAATTTTTGAATTTACCGAGGACAATAATAACAGCGCGATCGATGACCAGGCAATCAGCTTAGAATTGTCCCCTACTCCCAACCTACAAGTAACCAGTGTTACGGCACCAACAACAGCCTTCTCTAGTCAGGAAACCGTTATCGAATGGATTGTTACTAATAACGGCACGGCGGCTACCAGTACACCGATTTGGACGGATCAAGTCTGGTTATCTCTAGACCAAATCTTAGATAACAATGATACGTTATTGGGTTCAACAACGAATCCCAGCTTCCTGAATGTAGGCGATAGCTATAGTAATAGTCTTACCGTTACGCTACCCCAAGGAATTAATGGTGATTACTTTTTCATTGTCCAAACTGATGCCGGAAATCAAGTCTTTGAATCAAATAACGAAACTGACAATAATGGAGTTAGTCAAACCCTCACTATTAATGACATTAACGAATCTCCCACGATTACCTCTAACCCTACAGCTAACCTAGATGAAAACACGACTCTAGTTACCACCGTTACTGCAACTGATCCTGATGGCGATATTCCTACCTTCTCGATTACCGGAGGAACCGATAGTAGTTTATTTACCATCGACGCCAACACCGGAGAATTAAGCTTTAACAACGCTCCCAACTTCGAGTCTCCCCTAGATGCCGATGGAAATAACATTTATGACGTAGAAATTACCGCTGATGATGGTAATGGCGGTAATGATAGTCAAACTCTCACGATTACTGTTAATGACATTAACGAATCGCCCACGATTACCTCTAACTCCACTCCTAATCTAGATGAAAACACAACTCTAGTTACCACCGTTACTGCAATTGATCCTGATGGCGATATTCCTACCTTCTCGATTACCGGAGGAAGCGATAGTAGTTTATTTACTATTGACGCCAACACAGGAGAATTAAACTTTAACAACGCTCCCAACTTTGAGTCTCCCTTAGATGCCGATGGGGATAACAGTTATGATGTAGAAATTACGGCTGATGATGGTAATGGCGGTAATGATAGTCAAACCCTTACGATTACCGTTAACGACATTAACGAAAATCCCCTTGCTAACAACGATAACTTCAGCACGGATGAAGCTACCGCCTTCACAACTGCCAATGTTTTAGACAACGATAATGACCCCGATTCTAGCAATACAATCAGCATTTCTAACCTTGATACGACAACCACTTTAGGTTTAGTCATCAATAACGACGATGGCACATTCCACTACGATCCAAATAGTCAATTTGAATTCCTGGCTGTCGGAGAAACCGCTATTGATAACTTTAGCTACACAATCGATGATGGTAACGGCAACACTGACACTGCTACCGTCAACATTACCATCAACGGCGTTAACGATAGTCCCACAGCCAATGATGATAATTTCACCATCAACGAAAACTCTGCTTTCACCACAGCCAACTTCTTAGATAACGACAGCGACATCGACAGCAATGATATTCTCACCTTTGCCAGTATCGATACCAGCAATACCCTCGGCACCGTCACACTGAATGCCGATAATACCCTCACCTACAACCCCAATCATGCCTTCGCTTTTCTTACCCAAGGAGAAACCGCTACCGACAGCTTTATCTACACCCTAGACGACGGTAACGGTGGCACCGATACCGCCACAGTCACCGTAACCCTTAATGGCAGCAACGACGCACCCACTCTAGATACCATTAACAAATCCGGGGATGAAGACACGACGATTTCCTTCACGGCGACTGACTTTACCACTGTATTTAATGATCCTGAAGGAGATAGTCTCAGTCACATTAATATTCTGTCTCTCCCGGCTAACGGTGTCCTCCGTTTAAATGGTAATGCCGTAACCCCAGGGGAAACGATTACCGCTGCCAACCTAGATAACCTCAGCTTTACTCCCGATGCCAACTTCAACGGCACCACCAGCTTTATCTGGAATGCCTCGGATGGTTCCCTATTTGCTTCAGGTGCAGCCGTTAATCTGACGATCGCGTCGGTGAATGATAACCCAGTGAGTGGAGATGATCAGGCTACGACTCTAAAAAATACAGCCGTAACGATTGATGTCTTGGCTAATGATAGTGATCCGGTAGAAGGAGACTCTGTATTTATAGACAGCTTTGATGCCATTTCCCTTCTGGGTAGCACAATTAGCCAAGATGATAACGGCACACCGAATGACTTAACGGATGATCAACTCGTTTACACGCCTGAATTTGGCTTTGTCGGCACCGATAGCTTCACCTATACAATCTCTGATGGCAATGGGGGAACAGCCACCGCCACCGTGGATGTCGTCGTCGAACCCATCCAGGATATGACTCTCTTTGGCACTCCCCTCGACGATACCCTCGTCGCTAATATCGGTGACGACACCCTCTTCGGTTTAACGGGTGAGGATATCCTGAATGGAAAAGCTGGCGATGACTTTGCCGACGGTGGTGCCGATGATGATCAGCTTCAGGGAGAGGCTGGAAATGATACCCTTCTGGGTAACTCAGGGAATGATTTCCTCGATGGGGGAGAGGATGATGACATCTTAAACGGCGATACCGGAGATGACATCCTGCTTGGTGGTTTAGGTAACGATATCCTCAACGGCGGTGCAGATCGTGATTTCCTCAATGGGGGAGTAGGAGACGATCTCCTGGATGGTGGCACCGGTAGCGATCGCCTATTTGGTGGTGCTGGTGCCGATAAGTTCCTGTTACAATCGGGTACAGGAGGGGATCTGATTTTTGATTTTAGTGATGGTGAGGATTCATTTTTACTCACCGATGGTCTAACCTTCGGGCAGTTAAGTATTACCTCTAATGGTTACAGTACCTTAATTCGTGATAATAACACCAGTGAAATCTTGGTGACAGTTTTAGGTGTATCGGACTCTTTAATTACTGAAGCTGACTTTACTTAGGGTTAGAAATCAAAGTCAGGACTTACGCAGCAACACCACTTATGGGGGTAAAGGTGGGTTTCGACTTCGCTCAACCCACGATGGCGGGCTGACACAGCTAAAATTGTGGAATAGATTTGACCATTGAATCGGGCGCAAGTCTTTGCGCCCCTACAGTTTCCGGGCGTAATTCTAATTCATCAATTCAGGTGTGCCACGCCACTACAAATAGAGGCTTTGCGTAAGTCCTAAAAGTAACAACCAATAGTAAGATCGCTATAGTAGGCACAAGATCTACCAGCCGCGAGTCTAGCGCTTACTACAAACCCTTCCGAACGTCTCTACATCCCCATCTGTACTTATGTCATTATCCCAAAAGGAACAATCTCTGAGACACCTAATTGCCAATAAAATTGTGACGACGGCAAATCAGCGTATTTCATTTGCCGACTATATGGATTTAGTTCTTTATCATCCCCACCAGGGATATTATGCTACAGGCGCAGTTAATATCGGTTCGGAAGGAGACTTTTTTACCTCATCCCATCTGGGTCATGATTTTGGCGAATTACTGGCAGAACAGTTTGCCCAAATGTGGGAGATTCTAGAACACCCTAAACCATTCACCTTGGTAGAAATAGGGGCGGGTCAAGGATTGGTTGCGGCTGATGTTTTAACCTATCTACATCGACAGTATCCCGACTGTTTTGCCGCGTTAGACTATATTATTATCGAAAAAGCAGCGGGATTGATCACGAAACAACAACAGGTTTTAAATCAACTCAATATACCTAGATTCCCCTTACGCTGGTGTACCTTTGATGACCTATCCGATCATTCAATTATTGGATGTTGTTTCTCGAATGAACTTGTGGATGCATTTCCGGTGCATCAAGTGCTGCTGGAGAAGGGACAACTTCAGGAAGTGTATGTCACAACGATAACGACAGAAACCAATGAAATTTATTTTGGTGAAGTTATCGATGACCTTTCCACACCTCAGTTGAAGGACTATTTTCAATGGATGGGAATTGATTTATATTCGGGAGCCTATCCAGATGGATATCGGAGTGAAGTAAATTTGGCAGCGTTAGATTGGATTAAAACAATTGCGAGTAAGCTAAAACAAGGATTTTTGCTGACCATTGATTATGGATATTCTGCCGATCGCTATTATTTACCCGTCCGACATCAGGGAACATTAAAATGCTATTACCAACACCGCCATCATGATAATCCTTATGTCAATCTTGGACAACAAGACATTACCGCCCATGTCAATTTTACGGCGTTGGAACGACAAGGAGAACGATCGGGATTACAACCCGTAGAATTGACCAAACAAGGATTATTCTTAATGGCATTAGGATTAGGCGATCGCATCTCGGCATTATCAGCCGGAAACCAGCAGGGACAAGCAATCGCAGGGGCGCAGGATCTGATCAGAATTATGCGGCGTCGGGATGCTTTACATCAACTAATTGACCCCACTGGATTAGGGGGATTCATGGTGCTGATCCAGAGTAAAGGGATGAGTCTGGAAAAAGCGCGATCGCTTAAAGGATTAACGATTCCGCCAATGGCTTAATTGGTCATTTGTCATTGGTTATTTGTAACGGAAACCCTACAAGACTATAATGTATTCATCCTAGTCCTGACTATCCGAGAGGGATAAAGATGGCACTTGCAATCCAGCGGTTAACCTTTCAAGACTATCTCACGTATACAGATGGAACCGATACAGTTTATGAGTTAGTTGAAGGTCAATTAATTCCCATGAGTCTTGGTAGTGGTTTACATGGCGATATTGCCGAATTTATGCACGACCAGTTTCGCGCTGAAATGAAACGGCTAGGACTTCCCTGGACAGCTAAACAAATGACGGTTGGTATTCAGTCGCCGCAACGGGGACAATGGCACACCTCTCGCATTCCCGATGTAACCGTTTTACCTCTAGAACAATGGCAACAGCTACGTGATAAAAAAGAAGCGGTCATTACGTTGGATGAACCCCCCCCTTTACTAGTTGTTGAGGTGGTAAGCGAATCAACTAAGACTGTAGATTATCGAGCCAAACGCGCTGAGTACACCGTATTAGGAATTCCCGAATACTGGATAGTTGATCCCTTAGCGAATAAAATCACAATTTGTCAACTGGTGGAAGGCTTCTACGATACCACAGAGTTTTTTGGGACTGATGAAATTCGATCGCCTACATTCAAAACGTTGCGGTTAACCGCCGCCCAAATCCTCAATGCTGCTCTGTGATATAGGATTTTCATGCTAGGTTAGCCTTCTACTAATTCTAAATATTGAATGATCGCACTCAATGCATGTTGTACATAATCAATTCGTACTTCAGTAACACGACGATTAAACTTTTCGGCATCAGGAGTATCTGCGGCTATTTGATCGACAGCCCTAGGAAAAGCGCCGAGAAATTTTGAGTCCTTAATCTGGGCGCGGAGTAAAAAGTTTAGACCATCAGGTATAGTAGACTCAATACGTTGTCGTATTTCCTGACTAGCCGGGAGGAACGTCAGAGCCGCTTGTAATCCTTCTAAACGGGTGGCGGTGGGAGTAACTTTACCCTGTTTGGAAAAGCCGCCGTCATCGTTAGGATGCTGAGGATCTTTAATTTGCTCTTGGAGTATCGTTTCACAAATCTGGATAGCATGATTCACTAACAATTCTCTCGATACAGGTAAGTTCTTTTGATTAGTTAGGGAGAGTAGCTTAGCCGTCGCCAGGATAGCCCAATGATCCGCTGGGATATTCGTTTGCCCTTCACGAGAATGAGCGAGATAGGCTAACGCTTTAGCCGCTGCATTAAGCCAAATTTCAGAACCATCCTGTTCGTAAAGCATCGCTAGTCCTAAAGCCGCCTCACCCGGATAATAAAGCGATTGCCATTTATCCCAACGTCCTCCCTGCGACGGGATATATTTTGAGTAAAAATTGCCCTCTTCTTTTTGCATATACACGAGAAATTGCCCTAACCTTTGTAAATCGGAGAGGGGGGTAAATTCGGGCTGAATTTTCTCCATACTTAATAAAGCGACTAACCCAAGTCCTGTCCCCCCTAGCTTGGCTTGGAGGGGGTTTCCGCTGTAATTAACCTTGGGATCTGACCAAACCGCTAATACGTTATTCTGATCCGGTAGAGGATAAATGGGTTGATCTCGCAGA
>CAZNNK010000110.1:0-11134 GCA_964574085.1 uncultured Coleofasciculus sp. | reverse complement strand
AAGAATTCTCCGTTCCTCAAATTCAGGAACCATCGGTAGCAACGGTTTCCTATAATCGCTAACTTCAACTTCTCGAATTTTCGTAGTGGACTGACCCAGCTAAAATTGTGGAATAGATTAATGCTTAAATCGGGCGCACGTCGGTGCGCCCCTACAATTCTAATCCACCAATTAAGGTGTGCCACGCCCTTTTCCCTTGGAGCCTTCTGCCCTGGAGCCCTCTGCCTTTTGCTATACTTGGCAGTTAGAGTAAATGGCTCGATGAAATAAAAAACCCAAGCAGAAATCCTAAAATTGTCGAAAAAACAACAGAACTGCCTCCTAGTTCGTAAGCTTCCGGCATCATGGTACTGGCGACCATGGCTAAGATAGCGCCACCCGAAATAGCCTGGGCGATCGCAACCACGACCTCAGAGGTATTATTTTGTAACAAATAACCCGCAACGGCGCATAAACCGCTGAGAATCACCACACCTATCCATAATCCTAAAATCTGACTCGTTTTCGTTCCCGCTTGTTTCATTCCCGTGGCACTGGATAAGGCTTCGGGAAAATTAGAAATAAATACCGCCAATAAAAAAGACCAGCCCAAATCGCTATTGTGGGAATTCATGCCAATCACCGATGCTTCGGGGATATTGTCAATTAATGTACCCACCAGAATGGCAAACGGTGTAGACTGTTTCACCAAATTTTCTAGGGTTACTTGATCATCCCGGAGTAACAAATCCAGTTCAACTTGATTCATAACCTGCTGTCGCCATCGATCGAAACGATGTTCGACCACCATGCGTGATTCCGTCGCCACTTGCAGTCGTCGGGCTAAGGCGCGACTCAAAGACCAAGCCAGATGAGGCGACCAAGTGAGCATGGTGTTGAAATGTTCCTGGTGTAACTGATACAATTCCATCGGGGTGCGAGCAACCACGGTGGCAGATCGCGGTTCTCCAGTCAGGAGTGCCATCTCACCAAACACTTCTCCAGGTCCCATCGTACCGAGAACTTTTCGACCCTTTCGGACTTCGGCTTCACCGTCAACAATCATATAGAAATAGTCACCAGGGGTTCCATCTTCACAAATTACGTCTCCAGGGTGGGCGTGAATGGGATTGAGAAACAGGGCAACTCGTTGCCGTTCTTTGGGAGGTAGATTTTGCATCACCTCAATGTGGGCGATGCGATTAAGGATATCAGCTACCTGTTCCTGACCATGTTCAACCAGGTAACGGCGACTGGATGCTGGTTTACGCAGAAATCCGCCATGTTGGTCGATATAGGATGTCAGTACGGTAAATAACATTCCTCCTGCCATAAACCCAATTAACAGGGGAACAAAGCTACTGTGACGATAGACCGGAATCGTGATTTCAAACGCGATCGCAGACAGTAGTGTACCACTGCCAAATGCCATAATCGTCGCGGATAAGTGGCGACTCGGTTGCCAAAAGACTCCCACTGACGCGCCCAAGGCTAAACTCGACGCACCCAGAATTCCTTGCAAAAAGGCTGCCGTTGGCATAGGTGGCTTGCATGTTTAGGTCAGTTTTCATCCTATCGGACAAAAGACCATAAAGGATGTGAGATTGTCTACAAACGTTAAACTGAGGACAGGGGCATAACCAATTGATTTCTCTTTCAGGCTATCAGGTAACAATGATTGAACTTCTAGCTGTACTGTCGGTAGCAGCCGCCGTAGGAATGAGGATTGCTTTGCCGTTATTGGTGATTGGCTTGTTGCAAAGCGAAAACCTCTGGAATGAAATTCCCCTGCTGTCTCGCATTCATCCCTCGGTTTTAGTCGGTATTTTGACCACCTTCTCATTATTTGAATTATTTGCCTCAAAGAAGTTGCTGGGACAGCGAGTCTTGCAAATTGTCCAACTCCTGTTTAGTCCTGGGGTTGGGGCGATTATGGGTATTGCTGTCGCCCGGTTTGCCAACGCCCCTGTGGAAATTATTTGGATTGTTGGGATAGTTAGTGGGTTATTGGCTTTTGTCCTGCAATTGGTACAACTTGGCTGGTTTTTTCGCTTACGCGGTTTACCGTTATGGTTGGTTTTTAGCCAAGACGTTTTATGTGTGGCGTTGGTTGTCTTTGCCTTTGATGCGCCTCAACAAGGTGGATTAATTGCGCTGATTCTATTGTGGCTAGCGATTCGTAGTTCTCAACAATGGTATCGTTTATATGGCAGAAATAATCGTTCGCGGCGATATCGGCAAGTTTTGTAGTTTGATTGGTGATTATATTATATCCTTTGGCATTGGAAGTATTTTTTTAACGCAGAGGTACGCAGAGGTTAGCGCAGAGGGACGCAGAGGACGTTAGAGGATTTAGACAAAAATTTTATAGACCCAGATTTTTATGTAGGGTGGGCAAGTCTTATAAACATTGAAGCTTTTATTCTCGTTCGTTGTTCTTGCCCACCACAGGATAACTATCACTGTTTCAGCGTCAGGAGATTGCTGTCCCTAATTCATATAATGCGGTTGGGACTTGCCAGTGATGGGCGTTGGGCGCACGTCAATGCGCCCCTACAGTTGACATACCGCTACAACTTAGCCACCGCACCATCTCGACGGTTGTCGCCAGCACCGACAAGTAAATTATCAGATGTTTTCATCACCGTATGAACTCCGCCAAAAAACAAATTTTTTTCCCGCCAACGCACAACCTGTTGGTTCGTCAATAATGGATTAAGTATTTCCGCTTCAGTTAAACCAGGTTCGACATGAAACCGACCATTTTCTCCATGGGTTCTCGGACTATTCACCGCTTGCTCAACCGTCATTTTAAAATCTAAAATATTAGAAATAACTTGTAAAATAGCCGTCCTAATCCGATTAGAACCCCCTGACCCTAAAACAACTTCCGCCTGATTCTTCTGCACAACAATTGAGGGAGACATCATCGACGAAATCCGCACATTTTCTTGCCACTGATGAAAGCCTTGGGGATTTAAGTCTTCCTCTCCTAACATATTATTCACCATAATCCCTGTCCCCGGAATCACATAACCTGACCCTTCTCCGTTAGACGTGGTAACACTAGCGGCATTTCCCGCCTCATCAATGACACTAATATGGGTGGTACTGCCCCATTTATTTACCGTTTCTGCTAAGTCTTGTTGATACTGGGCGATAGAATCGTCAGCTAAAAATTGATCAACAATATTTTCTTGATACAAATAATCCTTCAATCCCTTCTGTCTAGCTGCATTCGTCAACTGCATAACCTGTGCCAGAATTTCTAAATGACGCGCACTGCCAAAACCCAGATTCGCTAACTCAACGGTCGATAATAATTTTAATGCCCAAGCTATCAATGTTCCACCAGAACTGGGAGGCGGGTTGGTGAATAAGGTATTGCCTCGATAATTAACCGTTAAAGGTTGCCGTTCGATGACCCGATAATGCTTTAAATCGTCTAAGGTTAAATATCCCCCAAATTCCTGACAATCGTTGACTAATTGATGAGCAATATCTCCTTGATAAAATTCCCGAACTCCTTTTTTAACCAAATCTGCTAATGTATCAGCCAAGGTAGGCATGGTGATTGTTGCATCAGGTTCGATAGGTTTCCCGGTGAGAATAAAAACATTTTGTCCGTTTTGATTCGTCATAAGAATTGGCGTCAGAACTGAGGTTAAACAATAGTATTGAAATCGATTTAATTTAATCCCATTTTTGGCATAGTGAATTGCTGGTTCGGCTATAACGTGGAAGGGTAAACGACCCAATCGTTGGTGAACGTGAAACACGCCAGCCATATTTCCGGGAACCGCCATAGAACCCAGTCCGATGTGAAATTCTTGGATAGCACCGCCAAAATTAACATCAACGGGATAAAAATTAATTTCATTCTCAGGACGTTTCTGACGCGGAGTTTGGCTAAAAAAATCAAAGAGAATATTTTGATTCGTTTGGGTATGGGCTAACAGGAAACCGCCACCCGCTGCTGAGGTGAGTCCCGGTTCCGTGACAAAGGAGGCGAGAATCGCCGCAACCGCCGCATCAAACGCATTACCACCCAGGCGAAACATTTCCCTACCCGCCTCAGCCGTTTTCTCATGTCCAGCCGCGATCGTGCCGCGTGTTTTTTGTGTCATAACGGTTAATGTCTAGTCCGAATAACCACCAGAGGCTTTTGAGTTATAGCAGTTATTCACATCATCATAACTACCATCAGGATCAGCAGAACGTTGTGACAGTTACCAAATTGTCTCGTTTTTCAGCCATCAGAATGAGGGTTCGAGTGGCTTGTAGTAACCGCTTTAGCGGTTCTGAGGTTAGACAGTTTCTGTGATTGGGTCGCTAAGATGATAACAATGAGATTTCTAAGTGTAAATTCTGCCTAGCGCGTTCCTCGAATTGATTGAACATCGGATTCGTTAAATAGAGTCGTTCCCGTTGGCAAAAGTTCTGTAAAATCTGTTTTCGTTTTGGACGATAAATTTGATCGGGAATCCAGGAATATTCTTGTCGAATAGCGTAAGCATAACTATAATAGTCTAACTCGGCTGCACCCAGAATGGCTAAATCAGCATCTAAGAGAATTTGGCAGTCCAGTTTATTCGTTGAAGCTAAATAGTGTTACGCTAACTTTTTATACGATAAGCACAGGAGTTACGATGAACAGATATCTGGATCAAATCTTGAAGCGGCGTCGCTGGTTACTACTGAGTCTGTTTGTCGCTCTAGCTATTCTCACCTATTTTAGTCAACACGTTTAACAGAACTATTTTCTTTATCTCTCTTGTCCCTTCTCAGAACGACTTTGGCAATGTAAGGGATGCACCCATTCCCTATTCTATTGCCTATTGCCGTGACCACTACTTATCGAGTTTGGCGCTTCCGCAGAGAAGTCGTACCCAAAACAGCCATGATCAGGAGACCTAACACTGAAGTAGGTTCAGGAACAGATTCCGACCTCCTATCGGTCAAAGGAGGCATTGGCTCACCTCTATTATTCTCTGAGTCAGTTGGTGACTCTGGGGAACTTACAGCATCAGATTCACCCAAGTTGCTGGCAAAGCTGAAATTATCGATTTGAAACGCTTCATTCGCCGCCGAGATAGCCAGTGGAGGTGACTGCATCGCAAACGATAGAGAATTAAATGCTGTATCCGCAACGATTCCCAGGAAACCATTACCTTGTCCCTGAAGATACTCCGAGAAGACGACTGTATCTACACCTGGTATTTCATCGAACAAACCCGAAACTGTTAATCCTCCATTACTGGTTGTTGAGCTAAAGTCAGCGCCGAATCCGAGTATTTGAGAGGGAAACTCAAACTCGACACTCTCAGAATCACTCGGTGTAGAGGTATAAAATTGACCCGAACTCCAGACTGATGACACCCCTGTAACCTGAATGCCACTCTCCAGGAGTAAGCTTTGACTGCTGCTTTGAGGAGTCGAGAAGGTTTCTGTAGTAATCCCAGACACTGTTTCCTGCCAAGCCGTCCGGTCAGTAAACACAGTCATCGCTTCAGCCGGAGTCACACCTGTTCCCAAAGCCATCAAAGTCGCGCTAGCTGCTGTCATTGATAAGGTTTTCATGGCAGTTGATGTAAACATGGTTGCTTGAAAGTAAAGGTTTACGAGGACTCTTCTTTGAAGAAAAAATCGGGAAAATGTAATTTGATGGAATCTAGATGGTTTACATTACATGTTTTGGGGTCTGTTTCTGAGCGGTAATTTAATTTTCTCAGTTAATTAAATCCTGTCATATACGTATTTACACTGTCGAGTAAAACCACTTGACTTTGCAAAAGCTTTGATATTTATAAATGATATAAAGTCGGCTTTAATGTTCTGTATTTACTTAATAGCAACGGTTTGAGCGATTTCCGCTAGACAATAAATATAAAAACTTTACAAAGTAAACAGTGTAAATAATAACAATATTGATTTATGAAAAATTTATGGAATTTGTAAAGGCTTTATGAGGTCTTCACAAAAGACCAGGATCAAAAAAGATATCCGTAAAATCTCGGAATAATGAAGTGGCAATAGATGACGTTCTTAATCAAAACTTAGTCAAGTGCAATTATTTTTTATCCGAAGAAAATTCAAGCGAAGTTAAGCGTTCTATTTTTGGCGCAACGCAGCAGGTCTTGTGGCTGATTTAATGGAAACAGCAAACCTATTCCACCCATGACCCGTTCCTCTATGTATCACCTTGGCTTTGGGCAAGATGACCTGGGTTCACCGCCGCCTACCCTGGCGCTGTTATCCGGTGATCCGCAACGCGCTTCTCAGATTGCTCAAGACTATTTGCAGGATGGGCGTCTGCTCTCGGAAAATCGGGGATTAAAAAGTTATTTGGGCAAATTGTCCAATAATCGCCCAATTTTGTCAGCGACGAGTGGGATGGGCGCACCGTCTCTGAGTATTGTGGTGAATGAGTTGGTGCAATTGGGGATTGAGACAATTATTCGGGTGGGGACTTGTGGCTCGATTCAAGAGTATGTTCCGGTGGGTAGTCTTGTGATTACTCGTGCGGCATTATGTCGCCAAGGTGCAGCTAATGATATTGCTCCAATTGAATATCCGGCGGCGGCTGATCCGTTTCTCACGGTGAGATTAGTGGAGGCGGCGCAGGAGTTAGGGATTGAGCATTATCTGGGGATTACGGCGTCGGTGGATACATTTTATGAAGGGCAAGAACGCACCGATTCGGCGAATCCTTATTTAATCCGTCGGCTTCAAGGCATTACTCAAGACTATCGTCGTTTGAATGTTCTTAATTATGAGATGGAATGTGGCACATTATTGAAAATGGCAGGGGTGTATGGATTTGCCGCCGCTTGTGTTTGTGGGGTGATTGCCCAGCGAACGGCGGGAGAAGGGGTGATTGTCGGGGAGAAAGAGGTAGCGGTGCAGCGGGCGATCGCGGTAGCCATACGTGCTGCCGAAAACGTTGATAATAGGGCTTGCTGAATAACCCGCATTTCTCACAAACTAATTTGAAAAGCTAATTTTAAGGGGAAAAGTAGAACTTTTCAAAACAGAATAGGAAAATTCCAGATTCTCCAACAAGATTAACCTGAAATTGCCAACCCTTACCCGACGCATTCGATAAAATGAGCGTTAGTATTGGCAAATTTACATGACAAAATATACGGAAAAGATCTTCAGTCATTTTTACAACTATGCTTGTTATTTTCGAGAGCAAAAAACTCAACTTGTATTGGGAATAGCTTGAATTCTGGAATGAGCAATAGCTAAAATTTCTTGATGAGGAGATTGGCTAAAAGCTATGCTGCTACTAGCTTTCTGCATTATTTAGCTCCCTCAATAGAAAAGGGTCTGTCAGGTTTCATGACACTAAGTCCTTAAAACTGACAAATAGCTCTTTAATGGACAACTGAACAATAAAAAATGGGCAGTACTGGATTTGAACCAGTGGCATCCTGCTTGTAAGGCAGGCGCTCTACCGCTGAGCTAACCGCCCGATTTGTATCATACTTACTTAGGTTAACACAAAATTACCAAAAATATGCCCTCTGGTCAAATACATGATCGCATTACCTTATGGAGTCTCCCCCTTATAACCGCTGTAACCCGCATCATGACTAAGAATGGGGACTTAACCCTGATCGTATCTGGAGGGTTTTTTTTCAGTGGACTCATGTTCTCTCCCGACTTAGATCTCTACTCACGCCCCTTTAAACGCTGGGGGTGGCTACGCTGGATTTGGCTACCCTACCAAAAGGTGATGCGCCACCGCTCTATTTTTTCCCACGGCTTTATCCTGGGGACGACGATTCGTATCCTTTATCTGGGGAGTTGGATCATCGCCCTGGCGGGAATCGGATTCGTGATGCTGCACCTGTTCCAGGTTGTACCTTGGACGGGAGAAAAGTTGAAACACCAGATCACGCGATCGCTCCTTAATTATCAAGCCCACTGGATTGCCTTATTTATCGGCTTAGAACTCGGCGCTATCATCCACTCCCTCAGTGATTGGACCAGTTCTACCTATAAGCGCTACCAGCGTCGAAAGCAAAAGCCGCGCCGTAAATCAACGAAGAAGCGCAAGCGAACCTCAAATCGACGAACTTGACCCTTGGTTAAGGGAAGTCAAGCCGTTTGTTAAGAACCTCTCACAAAAATTCCCCAATCACTTATGATTATCATCCGATTGAGTGATGGTATTTATCGAAAATAATCGCTACAAAATAATTATTCGTTCATGATTATTAGTAGCGATCAAGATGCTCACACTACAGATATTTCGTCATATTGACATTAAGCTTTAACTGTCGAATCGCTTAACCCGCCTTAAATCCTGACTGTTCTTTGCCAATCTCCTGAATCATCCGACTAACTTATGACCTTAGAAAACAAAATTGCTCAACTGTTTCAGATGGATGAAGCCACTTGGACACGTCATGCTAATCCCTGGAGTGTCTGGACACGCAACACGGTTTTTCCTTTGCTCATTCTAGCCATCTGGAGTCGAATTTGGCTGGGTTGGTGGTCTTGGCTTTTAGTTGCGGTGGCATTACTTTGGACTTGGGTCAACCCGCGCCTATTTACTCAACCAGAAACCACTGATAATTGGGCATCTAAAGCGGTGTTTGGTGAACGGGTTTGGATGAATCGAGATAAAATTCCTGTCCCCATCCGACATCAAATTATGCCCAATATTCTCACTACAGTAGCAGTGATTGGTACAGGGTTTGTGGCGTGGGGTGTTATTGAACTTGACATTTGGATCACGCTGTTTGGTGCTGCACTAATCTATGCCGGAAAGCTGTGGTTTCTAGATCGCATGGTATGGCTTTATGAAGATATGAAAGACACTAATCCTGAATATCGAAGCTGGCTGGATTCGCAGAAATAAGCTTAAATTTATCAATGCTGATAACTCTCAATCGATTCAAACGTTTTACCCTGATTCTAAGTGCTTGCCTGATTACCACAGGATGTAACTCCCAAGACCCTAATTCTGAACAATTGACACCCGATCTCGTTCAGGAAACTACAGAAGAAACTCGTGAAAACATTTCCTTTGCTGATCCCAATCTAGAGGCAGCGATTCGCCGCGCCATCGATGTTCCTCAACCCCAACCCCTCACTCGCCAAAACCTTGCGGGTCTTCCGGACTTAGTGTGCTAAACTATCAGTTTTAATGAACCAGGAAGCTTGCCACACAGGAGCTGTAGCTTTTCACCGTCTTAAAACTCTCTTGAAATCCGGGTAAAAATGCTTAAAGCTATTGCTGTCCAATATTCCGGTAAATCAAACTAACAATTTAGCACACTAACTACGGAAGACCCAAAATCTCCCTAATTTATCGCAGTGTTTAGGTTGTCAAATTTCTGCTCAAGAGCTTTAACCTTAGCTATACCGTCAATTAACCCAGCCTTAAATCGATGACGCTTGGGCTTGCTGAATGCGTTCTGCCCAAAATTGATTTTGGTCTAACGTCAGGACAATTTTCTGGTAGGGTTCATCTTGTAGTGCTAGTACCAGATAATTGCGATCGCCAGTCACATACCAAAATTCTTTCCCTCTGGAACTATAGTAGGTTCCCGCTTTAATCACTCCCGGTAACGCTGTACCGGGGGCGCGAATTTCTGTCCAACTGCTAGGGGGTTCATCGGTGGTGACGCTGGTGATATGGTTGAGGGGGATTTCCCACAGTTTATCCAAGGTAAACGCCCAAAGTTGCTCATACCATTCCAGTTCGATGCGGAGTTTCTGATCAAAAATAGTTAGATTCATAGTTACCTGATGAAACGGCTGGGGAGATTTTCCCTTCAGCTTAACCGAGATTCCTGCATCCTCGAACACCCATCCAGTCACCCCGACACCCCACACCCCACACCCTCATTGATTGGCACAAATCGACAATCTCGTTAAGAATAGTTAAGTGGTTGTTGAATAGCCCCTGATGTCCAATTCCCCAGACGCTGCCCAAACCTCCCCTCAAGCCTCGGTATTAGCTGCCCTACAACAGCTAATCGATGTGGTTGCCCAGTTGCGATCGCCGGATGGGGGGTGTCCTTGGGATCTTGCCCAAACGCCGGAAACGTTAACGCCTTACGTGATTGAAGAAGCTTATGAAGTGGTGGATGCGATTCGTAGTGGTAATCCTCAAGCCATTGCTGAAGAGTTGGGTGATTTATTGCTTCAGGTGGTCTTACAAGCCCAAATAGCTGCCGAAGTGGGTCACTTTACCCTACAAGAAGTGGCGGATGGCATTACTGAAAAACTCATCCGTCGTCATCCTCACGTCTTCGGTGATGTCAATGTCCAAGACGCCGAAGAAGTCCGTTACAATTGGGAGCAAATCAAAGCCGCCGAAAAAGGAGAAACCCCAGTCGAGGCACAACGGTTAAGTCGTAAACTCCAGGGATATGCCCGGAAACTTCCCCCCTTAATGGCAGGAATGAAAATGTCCCAAAAAGCCGCTGCTGCTGGATTTGAATGGAATGATGTGGATGGAGTGTGGGCAAAATTTGAGGAAGAATTAGCGGAATTCCATCAGGCAATTGACCAAGAAGGGAAAGAGCAGCAACAGGCAGAGTTAGGAGATTTATTGTTTACACTCATTAATATCGCCCGTTGGTATGATCTTGATCCCACCACAGCGCTGCAAGACACCAACCAACGGTTTATTCAGCGTTTGTCGGGTATGGAAGCGATCGCGACTCGCTCGTTGTCTGAGTATAGCCTGGATGAATTAGAACAGCTTTGGCAGCAAGCGAAAGCCGCATTGAAGCAGTCGCAGAGGAGAGAGTCGTAGAGACTCCTAGGCGTGGAACTATGGCGAGCTGGGGAACCCGAAAATTTTGGCTTGCGATCGCGCTTTTGGTTGAGGGGTTGCCAATTCGCTCACCCGAAAGATGTCTACCATGGACTACCAATCATCGTAAACGCTGACCAAAAATAGGGATGAGACAAGTCTTTATCTCCAATTTCTGCTAATTCTGGAGGTAACGCAATACTCTCCCCACTCCCCAATAATTGTCCGTTTTCTAACCGCACTTCTCCCCGAATCATCGCCAGTTGCGCCTGTCGCAGTGCTTCTGATTTAATCGGTGCTGTCTCTAACTGACGGTAAAACCTACATTCCGCAGATATTTCAACAGGATTAATAGCGATAAAATTGAATAAATTA
>CAZNNK010000109.1:0-11157 GCA_964574085.1 uncultured Coleofasciculus sp. | reverse complement strand
ATGTAGAGACGTGCCATGGCGCGTCTGGGAGCTAGGAGAGCAGATCATCTCCTAAGAAAGGATAAACCGATAGGAATACCGTTAAAGTAGAGAAATAGGCTTGATCAGGACTTACACGGGAAATGCTGCAAGCAGAACAGGTCTTATACAATCGCTATCACCTTCACCATCCCTTTGCCAATAACCCTGGACGCCAAACCTGGTTGGCGTTTGACCAGTCTGTATCCCCGCCAGAATCAGTGATTGTTAAGCTGTTGGCATTTAACCCTCAGATGCAGTGGGATGAGTTTAAGTTATTTGAACGCGAAGCCCAGGTTCTTCAACAGCTAACTCATCCTCAAATCCCCCGCTATCGGGATTATTTTTCCTTGGATAGCCAGGTTGGAGAGGGTTTGTATTGGTTCGGATTAGTTCAACAATACATTCCGGGGACTTCCTTACGGCAATTATTGGATCAAGGTAAACGGTTCACTCAAGAAGACGTGAAGCGTATTGCTGAGTCAGTATTAGAGATTCTTAGTTATCTGCATGGCTTACAACCGCCAGTGCTACATCGGGATATCAAACCCAGTAACTTAATTTTGGCGGATGATTTGCCCATTTATCTGGTTGATTTTGGTGCAGTGCAAAATCGGGCGGTGACAGAAGGAGTAACGTTTACGGTAGTGGGAACGACGGGCTATACTCCCTTAGAACAGTTTTGGGGAAAGGCTGTACCCGCCTCTGATTTGTATGCTTTAGGCGCAACCCTAATCCATTTACTCACCGGGATTACCCCGGCTGACTTACCCCAACAAGATTTACGGATACAATGGAGCGATCGCGTGTCGGTTGATCCCCAGTTGATTCGTTGGATAGACGTCTTGACTGCACCGGATTTAGACCAACGATTTAGTAGCGCGACGGAGGCGCGAGAGGCGCTGCATCACCATCGTTATCCCCAACGTTCCCTCACCAACCGCCCTCAACCGAAAGGTAGCCGCGTTCAGCTTAAGCAATCGCCCCAGCAGCTTATCCTGAAAATTCCCCAACCCAAGCGATCGCTCCGGGATATTCTCAAATTAGGAGGTGACTTACTGCTCACCGCTTGTTCACTCCCGCTTTTATTACTATTCGGGTTAATCTTTTTAGGCTTAGGTATCGGGCTATTTGCCACATTATCCCACAATGGCACGTTGTTTCTTGTCTTGCTCCCCCTAGTTGTGTTTATGGGATGGCTCTGGCGGGCTACCAATCAAGAGTTAGGCAAAGTCCAAGATGAAGTGGACTATAATTTGCGTCATCTGTTCGGATGTTATTGTCTTTATTTGACTCCAGAACACTTCATTATTGAACGAGAACTCTTGGGATTAACCTATCAGCGTCATATTGGTGAAATTGCTGACATCAAAAGACTCCAGTTAATTCCTTTTACAGAGATACGGTTAGAAACATGGATGATTTGCTATTCCTTTGGGCAAACCTTAACCGAAAACGAGCGGCGCTGGTTAGTTGAGGAAATTCAAGGATGGGTAGAAGGGTAGGAGGGTAGAATGGGAAAAGGGTAGTAAACAAAAAATTATATGGTATTGTAGGGGCGGGTTTAGAGATTTAATTGACGGGTCTACCGATAACTTATCAACAAAACCCGCCCTCTCGTCGTTTATATTTGAAGAAAATGACGAATGGCAAATGAAAAAACAAATGTTAGCCGAACGTTATCAACTCGAAAGAAAACTCGGACAAAATGCGGGGCGTCAAACTTGGTTAGCCCAAGATATTAGCCTGTCACCGCCGCAACCTGTCGTGGTGAAGCTATTAGCGTTTAATCCGCAAATGCATTGGGATGAGTTAAAGCTATTTGAACGAGAAGCGCAAGTGCTTCAGCATCTTAATCATCTCCGAATTCCGGAGTATCGTGATTTCTTCACCATTGAAAAGCAATTCGGAGAGGGATTACCGTGGTTTGGCTTAGTCCAAGATTACATTGCTGGGGACTCTTTACAAACGCTATTGGATCAGGGAAAACGATTCACAGAAGCAGAAGTTTGTCAAATTGCCGAGAGTATTTTAGAAATTCTCATCGATTTGCATGAACTATCGCCCCCTGTATTTCATCGTGATATTAAACCGAGTAATTTAATTTTGAGCCAGGATCAACAGATTTATCTGGTTGATTTTGGTGCTGTACAAGACCGCGCTACAGCAGAAGGTGTAACCTTTACAGTAGTAGGAACCAGTGGCTATACACCACCGGAACAACTTTGGGGAAAAGTCGTTCCTGCCTCAGATCTTTATGCATTAGGGGCTACATTAATTCATTTATTAACGGGAATAGCACCTGCTGATTTACCCCAACATCAGATGCGCTTACAATTTAGCGATTATATCAATCTCACTCCCCATTTTGCACAATGGTTGGAATGTCTGACAGAACCGGCACCAGAACGACGGTTTATGGGGGCGCGTCAAGCGCTATCGACTTTAAAATCAGGCGGAGACTCCGTTAAAAAGTTGGGGCAGTCTGGCGTGCGTTATGATCATCAAGATGGTTTGACCTTTCGCGATCGCGTGCGCTATGGTCGTCTTGCTGGCTTGACCTTCCTTCAGTTTATCGTTGCCAGTATCGCAATCAGCCTGATTGTGCCAAATTTCTTGTATACCCAAAAAACGCCTGAACCGGATGCTAAAGATTATGTAAATTCGATGAACCGCAGTCAGCAAGCTTACTATTTAAAACACTCAGTTTTTGCCGATTCCCTGTCTCAACTGAATCGAAGTATTCCGCATCAGACGAAGAACTATCGCTATTCCACTCACAATCAGGGGGCTTTCGCCTTTAGTTACGCCATTTCCCGTAAACCTAACCGGAAAAGTTATGTCGGTGGCGTTTTTCGTATTCCTACCACTGACTTAAATATCCATGAAACGCCAGGAACAATGACAACCCGAAAAATTCTCTGTAAAGCCAATATTTCTGGCACGACTAAACCTCCAGAACCTACCTATTCCCCCGGAAAACTTACTTGTAGTCGTGGCACTCAACGAGTGTATCGTTAATGGTAATGGGTTGAAACAGGGAACAGAAAAGGTACAATGGGATGGGTTGTCGGAACCTATGGCGATCAGAACCTACGCTGAGAACCCCCGCGCTTTAGACCGGGAATGAAAGCGTTTTACGGGCTTTAGCCCTTCGTTTCTGATTCTATCCCCCCATACCGCCTGATTGCCTCTCGAATGTTTTTCATGCCCTACTTGTGGCCCCTTATGAAAAATAAATCAGTGAAAATTAAGTCGATAATTTCCCATCTAGAAAAGGATTTGGGAGGAGGACAATGAATGTTCCCGTGTCACTATGGATTCTTATAGCTAGAACAGATGTACCCTACATGCTACAAACAATTCCACATCTGATTCGTGCCTGTCATTACCCCTTTACCGAGCGGGTTTTGGCGATGGATACGGCACCGCTGAGTGGAGATAAGCGCTATCGATACAATACAGGAACTCAACAACAATTAGAATTAGCCTGCCAAACTCTAATTGACCAAGGGTTCATCGACAAAATCGTCAAGATAGATTATGATTCCCAAAAAATTAAACATGTTTATCAAAAGTATTTTGGCACTGAGCAAGCCCAGCAGATGCTCAACCATACACACAATTGGAAAGGTTCAACCGTTTATGCCTCGCTGTACTGTATAGAAGCATCCGCCACGGATCATTACCTCCATTTTGATGCGGACATGCTTTTGCACCAAGACGCCGATTATGACTGGATTAGCCAAGCCATACAGTTAATGGAATCAATCCCCACAATCGCGGCGATCCGTCCCCGTTGTGGTCCTCCTCACCCAGACGGTAAAGCCTTTCACCCCAATCCTTTTATCAAAGATGAACGTGGTTTTTATGCCCATAAATTTTTTAGTATGAGGGCGTACCTCGTTGACCGAAAACGCTTTGCCCAACTTGCCCCCATCCCCTTGATGTGGAAATATTACCCAATGCTGTCGAGACAGTTACCCCAGCCATTTCAATCATTATGTGCTAAAGTTGAGCGCAAGTTACGCCGTCAAGTTAAACCCATTCAAGGCGCCATTGAATCCTTCGAGCCGATGACGAGTCAAAAGCTACGGGATACAAGTTTTGTTAGGGCAGATTTATCCTCAACTCAAGCCTGGACGTTACATCCGCCTAAACACGATTCTGACTATATCCAGGCGTTGCCTAATCTAATTAAACTAATTGAGCAAGAAAAGTATCCCCAGGGACAAGCGGGTCACTATGACCTGCTTTTAGATGAATGGTCGGAATTACTGAACGGGGAAAAGGCAGAGGAATAATTCTTTGGCTTAAACTTGAATAAATGATTGAGCATTTAAAATGAAAGATTCAAACCTACGTCAACTGATTCGGGTGACAAAAAACGAAATTGTTCAAAATTATCACCGATTTAGAATTGACACCACTCAAAGTCCTTACCATATTATTGGCAGAAGTCAACCTTATCGAGTTCTTTTTATCCTCAGCCACATGCGCTCTGGCTCTTCCTTATTAACTCATATTTTAAATTCAAATCCTGACATTATTGGCTATGGGGAAACTCACATTCAATATGCTTCAGAAGCGGATTTTAAGCGTTTAATGTTAAAAGTCTATTGGCAAGCACAAGAATTTAGAAAGCTCTCAGACATAAAAAACTTGAGTATGCACCAAAAATACATTTTAGATAAGGTTCTACACAACAACAAATTTTTGAGTGAAAGCTTTCTGGTTTCCCAAAATCTGTACAGCATTTTTTTATTAAGAGAACCGCAAAGAAGTTTGGCGAGTATCGCTGAACTCAAACCCCATTTGAGTGAGAAAAAAGTTCTTGACTACTATGTCAAACGATTATCCATGTTAGAACATTATGCCCAGCTCATAAATAGCAAAGAGCGTAGTTTATTTATCACCCATAACCAGCTTTTAGAGCAGACAGATTTAGTTTTTGGCGCTTTACATGATTTTTTAGGCACGAGACAAGGATTTTCCGAAGACTATCAAATTCTTAGAACAACCGGGATGCGCGATGTCGGGGATCATAAAGGCAATATTAAAGCAGGTCATATAATACGAACGCCAAGAAAATTAAAAAACAAAATTTCTCCAGATTTAGTCGAAAGGGGAATGCAATCCTTTAATCAGTGTTCGGCAACACTATCTGAATATTGCACTCCTGTAGGAAAAATGATTTGATTTTTGAATTGAGTCATGTCAATAATAAATTATCATTATTTTTTCAACTGCCAAAGCTGACCCCGCTCATGAATATTTTTCATCTCAAAACCAGCTTGATTAATGTCTTTTTGAAAGTCTTTGCTAGGATTATATAAAAATATATCTTGTTCAGGACTAAAACTTAGAGATATTTGCTCGACTTCAGGTTCTGCTAATAACTGAAGCTTAACTTTTGGTTCGAGAATGTGGCTCAGAGAGAGCAACTGAGTCGAGTTATACCAAGAGTAATTAACCACTAAGCGGGGATTGTTGGCTTGATTAATAATCTCAGCCACTTGAGCATTATAATAGCTGTAAGATTTACTCCACCATGTCTTGGCGGGCAAGCTAATTGCACAAGAGACAACTCCAGCAGAAATTAATACGACTGTAATTAACTGCCATAACTTTTGATGTGAAACATTAGCCGTAAAGCACTTGGAACTTAGCAAATAAGCAACGGCTAACTGTATAGCTAAATAGGACGGGAAAAAATATCGAACGACAGTTGAACGAATTCCTTCAGAAATTAAATCTGGTAATGTTAATGCTAGTATTGGTACGACAATTAATGTACAAATAAATAACCATATCTGTTTGGGAGTACGACGAATTAAATAATAGATCGAATAGACGATTAATATCAATATAGGTAGGTAAACTAAATAGTGAAACTTATTATCTTTTCCTTGACTTAAATCAATAAAGCTAGAACCCTTGTAATCCAAAAATAAAGCACTAATCTCCAGAACCCAACTCTTGATGAAAAAAGATAAACTGCCTTTCTGTTCAGTCAAATAGGACATACGGAAATTATCGCGGTGATCCCAGATAAACTTAGCCCAAGGTGTAAAAGTTATTAACCCCAAAAAAGTCGATATTAAGTGATTTATCCAAACTTTTGGTAGCCAAATTTTTCGAGTATTTTCTTTCTTAGCAAAAATGTTCGATACGTCTGGATAACCTATGATTAGTACATAAATTGCATGGGATAAAATAATCAAATTAAATAAAATATGGGTATAAATCCCAAAAGCTATAGATAAAGCGTAAATTCCCCAACTTGCTCGATTGTTTAAACGTATTGCTCTGAGTAATGTCACGCTTGACAATAAAATAGTAACTGTCCAAAGAGTATAGGGACGAGCTTCTTGGGCATAGAGAACAAATACCGGAGAAACAGCCATTAAAGCTGTGGCTGTTCCCGCTGTTAGATTTGAGCCAAATAGTTCAATCGCTAGCCAATAGATACAGGGAAATCCTAGCAGGCTAATTATGGCGGATAAAGCTCTGACTGTACCTACTGAATCACCAACAATTCTGCCCCAAATCCCGACTAAGATATAGTATAAAGGTGAATGCTTGGGATCATCCTTCGCCATGACGTAAAGACTGTCAGTTAAGCTTCTTTGAGGTTCAGCTTGCTGGTATTTTTTTATATCTTCAATCCCAGTAATCCGGTTATCAAAAACCGCTTCCGGACTGGTTGGCATATAAGCTGCAATTGCTCGAATAGAAGTACGGGTTTCGTCATACCAGTAAACCTTGCGGTCAAGATTAGCAAAGCGAATAAATACACCTAATGTCAATAGAATTAGCAAACAAAATAGCAAAACCTTAGCCGTTGAATTAGGGATCAGATGACGGTAGTGCATTCTGTGAATCATTATCAAAAATAGTTTTAACTTGAACTTGTAAGTCTCTAGACAATCTGACGATATCAGAGTCAAAATCTACACCTAACACCTATAGGTATAGCACTACGAAGATACGTTAGGACATTTCCCTGTTGCCTGTTGCCTGTTGCCTGTTGCCTTTTCACTCAATATTATTGTCCTAACCTCAATGCGTAGTGCTATACATGCCCTGTTTTGTAGACTTTGTACCCTAATCGGTCAATGAATTGCTTAAGATAAGGTTTTATTTGCATAGGTTTAAGCTATTATTCAAAGCTATTTAACATTGATTCAATCTCTGAAACATTGACCTGGAAGTTTGCATCTCTACTCTCTTCTTCACCGCACCAGTATCGATAGCTATGACCCAGTGCTTTTGATAGATAATAGTAATGTGGCAAGACAAACTGTGTGGGAAATAACTCTAATAGTTTAATTTCACTTGAAAAAATGATATTAGATAAGCCAGCTCCATGGGCGGCTACCACATAGTCAGCATCATAAAACGTTTCTATTTGTGCTTCCAGTGACATCGTTTCCAGACTATATTTTTGGAACCCATACGTTTTTAAGGCATGAAAAAGATCATCTTCATTTAAAATACAGCGTAATTTTCCTTTATTTGTTTCTCCTCTAGAAATAAAAATGCGATTTTTTTTCCGCCTTGAACGTTGGGGAAAAACTTTATCCCAGAAATAGTTTAGGTATACTTTTGGTAAATAACCAGCACAGGGTTGACTCATAAAACTGGGAAATATAAACTCTTCACAGGAATAAAGTTGATGAGGATTAACTACGACAGGTTTTACATTATTAGGACAGCATTTATCTATAAAAAATTTTTCAGCTTTGGTCAGTTCACTAGAGAAGAGAAGTTTAATTTCAGGAATTTGACTATACTCGGGTTGAGCGAGCAAGTACAGTCGGGGAATATTATCAATTAATGTGTGATAGTAGCTATTATTAGTTGATCTAAATATACTACAAACTCCAGGCATTTTTTTAACGTTCTTAAAAAATAAATGAGAAAAGCTAAATTGTTTTGGATCTTTAAAAAAATCTGTATTAATGGAATCTGATATTACTTTCCGTAAATTAGTCAGAATAATGTTGTATTTAGGAGAGTAGATTACATTGCTGAGAGTAACTGAGTAGATAAGTGGAAGAGAGTACGTTTCCTTTTGCAGGTATTCAGCTCTCCAGTGAAAAAGAGTATGCTTAACTTCTGGCGTAGTAATGGTTTCAGGAGAAACTGGATGACTTTTCTGAAGATTACTGTAGAACTCATCAATCGTTCCTATCCGCACTAAAATTTTACGCAAATATGGGTTGTCTATATACTGCAAGAAACTCCTCAAGATTTTTTTTAGCATCTTTATTACTGCCAATTAAGATAGTCTGTTTTGCTGATGGTATTTACAAGAACATTAGCGACGATTAAATGGAGACAGGATTAAGGGATACTTTTCCTAGGTATATAGTACAAGTAACACTGCCAGAAATACAACAAATGCACCACCGCTTTTAATTTGCCATTTATGCAAGGGTAATTTTTTTTCTAAGCCTAAATATCCGAGCAATAAGTAACTTGGCAAAGCTAACACTAGAGCAGCAATAAATCCCAGGAAAGGATAGATGTGGAAAACCAAATTTACAACTTTTAAAGAAGTAACAAAATTATCGATTTGACTTTCCGATCTGGGTACGGCAGTTATTTGCCATGTTTGACCCCCATCTGTTGATTTTAACACATCTGCTCCAGCCGTGCCAAACCCATAAATAGTGTTATCAGTTGCGTAGGAGGGAGAAAATTTAATCGGAACCGATGAAGTGGATACAGTGAGTAGAGGTGACAATGAATGGTTTTGCTCGATCAGATCATCAATCTGACTAAATGTTTTCCCACCATCGACAGTTTTAAAGGCTCCTTTTCCTCGAATAGTAACAAGGAGTGTTTGATCATTTTGAAAGTTTGGTGAAAAACCTATTGCTTCTACATAGCCGTTACCGCCGTAAGCAGAACCGACTAGTTTTTCCCACGTTGTTCCTCCATCTTTAGTTTTGAAGAGACCTTCATCACTCCCGGCTATGACCGTTTGATCAGCCTGATAATTCGGGGAAATCGCTAACGGCAGCCAATTTCTATTTACTAACTCAGGACTATCCGTTGTTAATTCCCAAGTAGCCCCCCCATCAACGGTTTGGTAAATCCCGTCAGGACTTGATGCATAAAGAGTTTGATCCGATGAAAAATTGGGAGAAATTACCAAAGCATTTAGGGCATGATCTATCTTACCTGCGACCGAAAAGTTTTTACCTCCGTTCGTTGATTTGTAAATAAGTCCGCCATATTTAGTAGCTAAATAAACTGTTTTATCTTTAACAAAATCTGCTGAAATAGCCATAGTCATTCCCCTCGTTGAATAGCCAGATGCTGTTTTTATAGGAATTAAATCCCAATTGTTTCCTCCATCTGTAGACCTTAAAACTTTATAAGACAAAATAGCAAATATAGTTTGGTCATTACGATAATTGGGAGAAAACATAATCTCGTAAAAACGGGGGACTTCTAAGAAAACTGGGTTGGCTAAATCTTTTTTATAACGAGGAATAGTTAAACCTTTGTTAATCGGACGCCAGCTCTGTCCTTGATCGCTGCTTATATACGCTTCCTTATTGTAAGCAGCGATCGCAATTGTGGAATCATGCTGATAATCTGGTGATACGTCTAAGGCGATAATCGTTCGAGGAGACAAGGTTTCTAGCTCTTGCCAAACCCGACCCCCATCTGTCGATTTAAACAGCCCATTAAATCCCGCCAAAAATACTGTTTTATCTTCAGTAAAATTTGGCGAAATTTCCAAATAACTGAAATGATCTCTATCCTCAAAACCTGGTGAATCGGCTTGAACATCTTTGGTGAGACTTTTACTATATTTTTTCCAAGTCTTTCCTCCATTTTTTGATCGAAAAATTCCCTGATTTCCGGTGGAAGCTAATAAAGTCAAATTCTTTTGACTATCCGATACAACAGCTATATCTTTAATCAAGGGATCTGAGAGTCCTTGATTAACTGTTGAAAAAGACTGACCCTGATCCACCGTTTTGTAAATTCCCGCTTTTTCCGTTCCTACAAAAAAAGTAAGGTCGGAAGAAAAATTAGGAGAAAATGTGATAGCGGTTACTGCACCACTTGGGCGAAAACTAGTAAGTTGCTGCCAAGATTCACCTCCATCACTAGACAAGTTAAGTTTTCCTTGATTATTACCGACAATAATTTTATTTTTATTTTCCGGGAAAAAAGCGATCGCCGTAATTTTATTGTTCTCTATCACTTTCTGCCAATCTTCACCACCGTTATTAGTTTTATAGAGTCCTTTTTGACTACCAGTAGCTAAGACAACGTCAGCATCGTAAGGAGATATAGAAATTAAGTCAATATCTAACGTATCCAAGCCCTTGTTCGTTTTAGTCCAGGACTCTCCGGCATCGTCTGATTTGTAAATCCCATCTCCAAATGATGATAAAAAGAGAGTTTTATTAGTTTGAGCATAGGTGGATAACGCCGCTAAGTTATTAATATTATCCAAACCTCTCACGATTCTCTTCCAGCTCTGACCCCCATCGGTTGATTTCAAATAGATGCCTCTGACTATAATGTACAAGGTTTCATCTTGGTCATAGGTGGGAGATAATTCTACCTGATAAATATCATCGTGTGGAGTATGAGCTAATGCCGCTTGAACATTACCGAAGCAGAAAATAAAACTGAGCAACAATAAGTAACAAATGGTTTTGACAATAGCTAAAACCTTATTTATGTTCTTTTTTTCAGAGATTTCCATAGTATAAAAATTCATAATAAACTATCAATAAAGACAACCATGCATTTATCGGCGGAGACAAGGGAACGGTACGTCTCGACTTGCTGAGCGACCGGAGATTACTCACTGATTGCAGCAGGTTGCTACCCTAAATTGTTCTGACTATCATAAAGGATATGACAAGATTGGATAAAATTCTACATTAAATGTAAATAATTGCTAAAAATAAGTGGGATGGGTAAGTATTGCAGGCTACCTGGGTTGCTGGAGGAAAGAATTGGCAAAGGTTTTGGCTTACTTAAGTTGACCCGGCTGTTAACCAATCTGTCTCAACAAATCTGCCTGTTACGGTTTTTCGTCTGCTTGGATTTTATCGGCTTCCTCCAGGGATGTCTAGACCCATCCTGGAAAAACTAGGG